>JABCSY010000079.1 GCA_018238625.1 Promethearchaeota archaeon | reverse complement strand
AGTAATAGTTATAATTATGCAGGTAGGTACAGGCATTTAGCGTAATGGGATTGTCCTCGGTGTGAAAAGCAGTATGTGTATCCTGCAAGTACATTTGGTATTGGCCAACCTGTACTGAAGGATGCAAAACTTCTCTTTTTGCCCCTCCAACCCAAGTTAACACTTCATTGTCTCCATAAGCGTCTTCACATTTGTCCCATTGTTTGAGTTCTACGATAACTGCGTTGTCGGTCTTTCTACTATCTTTTCCGCAAATCATACAATCTAATCTTCTAGAAGTTAGGGGTAATTGATATTCAAGGATTACTCCGTGATCAATAAGGTTGGCATGTTGGAAAACTTGAGATATTGCTCGTAGAGAATTCTTCCAGGAATTTATCTCTCCGGGGGAAGGATTAAATCTAAAATAATTAAAAAAGGCAAGTTTTAATTTCTCTGCAATTTGATTTTGAATTGTATCTTGAATAAACTGTTGTGAATTACCTGAATAAAGTCTCATTTTTATAATTTATTATATTTAGTATGTTTTCCACGCGCTTTTTCTGCGGGATATTTACTTGCATTTTTTGACAATTTCTGTCCCATGGCTTCCAATAAATTAATTCCCAAATTATCTGCTAATTCAAAAAGATATAGCGCTATATCAGCTATCTCATCTTTAATTTCGTCCTGATTTTCCCTTGCATATTTTTCTACTTCTTCAGTAGTTTTCCACTGAAAATGCTCTAGAAGCTCAGAGGCTTCAAGAATAATTGAAACCGCCATATTTTTGGGATCGTGAAATTGCATCCAGTCCCTCTCATCTCTAAATTTCTTTATTTTTTCTGTTTTAATGGTAGCATCTATATGTTGGGTTGAGCTCAATAGCAAGGACGTGTTTGTCTGCCTTGCTTTTGAAATTAATTTTGTTACTTATTTTTTAACATCTTGAGGTGTTCCGAAAGTTAGTAAATACATTACCAAATCTTCAAATTCTTCAAATAATTTGAAAATATCAAAATCTTCAACGATAAACTCATTCAATTTTATTTTACTAAATGATAGAAAATATTAAAGTAAAAATATTATATAAATTGGTTTTTTATCTTAGAAATAAGTGATTAATAATGAGTAAAGAAAAAATAGTAGTGATTGGTGCCGGTTCTCTTCAATTTGGTTTAGGTTCCGTGGGCAGTGTAATACATAGTGAGATTTTAGAAGGTTCTACTATATGCCTTCACGATATAAACGAAGAAAATTTGGGTTTAGTAACTCAAGCATGTCAATCTGCTGTTGAGAGTGGTAAATTAAACTATACAGTTGAATTATCTTTAGATCGAAAAGAAGCCTTAAAAAACGCAACATTTGTTATTAACGCAATAGAAATACCTCCACGATTTAAACTCTTGAGGTGGGATTTTGAGTTTCCAATGATGTGGGGTAGCAAGCAAATTACTGGTGAGAATGGTGGACCTGGAGGATTATTCCATTCATTGAGAGTGATACCTCCCATTTTAGACATTTGTGAGGATATTCAAAAGATTTGTCCCAATGCGTTTTTTATAAATTACTCCAATCCCATGAGTCGAGTTTGTCTGGCAATAAAACGAAAATTTCCAAATCAAAAATTTGTAGGCTTGTGCCACGAATTGGGAAATAATGCCAATCAATTCCTCCCAAAAATTCTTGATACGCCGATGTCAAATATTGAAATTAAAGCAGGAGGATTAAATCATTTTGGAGTTGTTTTAAAAGCAAAATATCGCGATACGGGTAAAGATGCTTATCCAGATATTCGTCAGAAAGGTCCTGCAGTTTTAGGGAGATTGGCTGAACACGGAGACCTTTCTCTAATTAAATTCATTTTAGAAACATATGATTATTATGCATACACAACGGACAACCACTATGGGGAATACTTGTCATGGGCGTGGGAAGTTGCAGACTTGCCGCATGGCCGTGAATTCTGGGAATCCTACGAAGTTAAGTTAGCTAAAAGTTTTAATCGAATAAAAAGGACTATAGAGCGCGGAAGAGGCGCTAAACTCGTGAAAGCTGATCCTGAAAGAGGTATTCCTATTATTGAAGGCATAATAACTGATGACAAACACGAAGAACCCTCGGTAAACATTCCTAATGATGGTATTATTACGAATCTTCCGCAAGATCTAGTAGTAGAATGCCCTGCAATCGTCGATAAAGATGGCCTTAATGGAGTACCGCTTGGAGACTATCCCAAAGGTCTAGCTGCGTTATTAAGAACTCAAGCTTCTGTTCAAGACCTTGTTGTCGAGGCAATTCTTACCAAATCAAAGAAAGTTGCTCTACAAGCGCTTCTTGCCGATCCCGTTATAAATAGCACATCGCAAGCAAAAAATATTTTAGAATCAATGTTAAAACTTCAAAAGAAATACATACAAATCGAGCTTGAATAATACAGAAATAATAAGTTGTACTTTTGATAAAACAACATAAAAATCATTCTTATTGATTTATATTATCAAAAGCTTATTTATTTTCTTCCTTCATAACATAGCGAAACACGCAACGATTAGCTCCAGTATCGTGTCGAGACTCGAGAATAAGTTTCACGTCAGGATTATATCCTTCAAGAATTTTATAATCTACATATTTGCAATAAATTTTAGCATATTCATTTAAACCCCATTCTTTAGCAGCGTTAATAAACGTGCAATGTTTAATTTTCACTACGAAATCGTCATTAGGTGTGCTACTGATAGGACGAAAGTTTTCAATAGAGTCAATATCCGAATAAATCAACCAATTCTTTAAGGACAACGATTTATTATTAGCTTTTACTTTTTCTGCTATTCGCTTACCTCTTTCAAGTCCAAATTCTTCAATTGCGCCTTTAAGAAGAGCTTCGCCTTTTTCGGGACCTAATTCCTTAATAATATGTTTTGCCACCGTGGAAAATAATTGGCCCGCTAATCCAAATCCGGGAGTGATGTATTTATTGCCAAGTTCCTTTTTCTTCTCGATTACATCCCCCAAATATTGAAAATTTATACCTTCGATTTTTTCTTTTTGTAGATCATCCATATTCATCAAAATATACAAATAATTTTTGTTAATAATATAATAAAAGAAACCAAAGAATAATTATTTAATAGTTAATTATAAGAATAATTATCTTTACTAATTGAATTGCTAATTATGGAATATTGGGCTTTAGTGGCTAGTCTTTATAATACCACATTATCGCTGTTTTTTTTCGTTCTAATGAGTTTGATGTATTATATTGGGATCAAGGGATATAAGGCAAAAAACAAGTATGGGGGGACATCCTCCATACTTTGCGGGGTTTGTTTTTTAATTTTTGGATATTATAACTCCGTTATCGGTTTTTTATCATTCCCTTACAACGGGTTTATGGTGTGGTGGATTGGCATGATACTACTGGTTAATCTCTTATTTACAACAATCATCAGAATGGATATAAAGAAAATGGAGAGAGAGGATAAAAATCAACCTAATAAGGAAGGAATTACTAAAGAAAAATCGATTTTAAGGAGATATATTAGAAGAATGACTAAAGAAAATCCTTATAGAGAAGAAATCCCATTTAAGATGGAATTATTCAGAAAAAGTTTTCATTTAATGGGGTTCTTAATATTTATAGCTTTTTTTGGTTTTATGACAATCCCTCCAATAACTCTACTGGTAAATGATAGCGTTATAACATTCATTAACCAAATTGAACCGTCTTACAATTTATTGTGGGGGGATTTAGCCGATTTTCCGTATGGTTTTGGGGCTTTTCTAGCTGTTAGGGAGATTACTATGTTTGCTTTGATTGCGGCATTAGCTTTCATGATTGCATCTGATATAATTCGAATTGTTTGGGGTCCTGAATATTCATTCTTCAACTTCCTAACTAAATCTATGTTGAGACAAAAAGAAAAAAACGCATCGGGACCACAGATTTACATCATTACGGGTTTTATCTTTTCATATATGTTATACATGGCTGGCATCATTCATATCTTCGTTTTCTTTGCTGGAATCCTTATCGCGTGCCTTTCTGATGCATCCGCTGCTTTAATCGGAAGAAGGTTTGGAAAACATAAAGTCAGGCTTAGGAACAAAGAAGTTAAATCTGTTGAAGGGTTTATTGCTGGCGTAGTTGTCGCATATATTATAGGTTTTATATTTGTAGGACCAATTTATGCAATAATGGGAGCTCTCGTTTTCTTTCTAATTGATTACTTACCGTCAGTTACCGCAGATAATATATTAAATCCCATTTTTATTCCAATTGGGCTTCAACTTATGATATTCTTATTTGGATTACCTGTTGGTTGGTAATTGAAAGATAAAACATATTAAAAAAATAATCTTATTAAATTTAGTCATGCGAGAATTAGTTAACGAATTAAAAGATATCGAACTAGCGATTTTTGATTTAGACGGGGTCATTTATCGAGGAGATATATTAATTTCTAATAGCGATAAAGTAATACAAGGATTAAAAGACATTTCAATTAAAGTTGTATATCATTCCAATAATTCTACTGTTACAAGACAGATGTATGTCGATCGGTTAAAGGGTTTCAATATTAAAAGCAAAGTTTCTGATTTTTATACCAGCGCTTCGATTACATCGGAAGAAATTACAAATCTAAAGCAAAACGCGACTATTTTTGTAATCGGTGAAATTGGCTTAAAGGAAGAATTAAAATCAAAAGGTCATGCAATTGTCAACCCTTCTTCAAACTATAAAAACGTTGATTTTGTCATCGTGGGTTTAGATAGAGAATTCAACTACAAAAAACTAGCCTTCGCTCAGAATTGTATTTTACAAGGTAAGGCTAAATTCTACGCTACTAATTCCGATTCAACGTTACCCGCTGCAAGTGGGATGCTTCCTGGAGCAGGAGTAATGGTGAACGCAGTAGAAACATGTACTAACAAAAAACCTCTAAAAATTTTTGGTAAACCCAATCCTTATGGGATTCAAACGATATTAAACCATTCGAATGTATCACCGGATAAATCAGTGATATTCGGAGACCGTTTAAATACAGACATTTTAGCGGGAAATCAAGCCGGAATTAACACTGTACTCGTATTAACAGGAGTCACGACTGAGCTCGAGGTTAAAAACATTCAAGAAGAAGCGATTAGCTCTCAAGTTATTGATAAGAATTTAATTCCCAATTTAGTTATAAAATCCCTTTTAGCAATTTTTAAAGAATGAGGATATTAGCTTATACCCGCTCTGTGCATCATTAATTTAGTAATTTCATGAAAAATATCTTCCACATTTCTTCCATCCTTAGCAGAACATTCAATGTAACCGTAAAGATTATTCGTTTTCGCCATATCAAAAGCTTCTTTGCTAGAAACGGCTCGCTTATAGTTTAAGTCTAATTTACTGCCCGTCATAATTACAGGTAACTGTTGATCTTGTTTACCAATGAATCCTTTTTTAAAAATTTCGATCCAATCGGGAAAATTTTTCAAACTGCTATATCTTGTGATATCATACATAAATATTCCACCAGAAGCACCAACTACATAACTTGGCAAAAGAAATCTGAAGCGAGTCTCGCCAGCAAAATCCCATATTTGAAGAGAAACTTTCTTGCCATCTACTTCTAGCTTTTTGACATGAAAATCAACTCCAATAGTTATCGTCTGAGCGGATTTGAAGACTCCGGTAAGATATCTACCTATTAAAGTAGTCTTTCCAACTCCACCATCTCCAAAAAGACAGATTTTAAACATTAAATCGCTTTCAACCATTATTCTCCAAACACTCGCTTGATTCTAGTCGTTTAAATACATATTTGACGGAAAAATAAACAAGATTTACCATTCTATTTGATTTTTACCGTTTTTTAAAAGTTAAAAGTTAAAAGTTAAAAGTTTAAATTATAATAATAATGAATTTTCTTTTTAAAAATGATTTGTTTCCGATACTTATATTACTAAAATAAAAAGATGTATTGTTTTTTGTTTTCTATTTTCTGTAAAGATATCTTATTTCAATTAAAAGTTATATTTTAATTTTGTAGTTAATTTTTAAATATAGGGGATATAATGTCAACGAAAATAAGCATAGTAAATGTAAATGATTACGAAAGCATCCCAGATGCTATTGTAGCAGCTATAAAGATGATTGAAAAAGATTTTCTTTTCGACATTCTTAATTGCAAGAACATTCTATTAAAACCTAACTTATTGAGAGCGACTAAAGATGCTTGTACTCAACCTGTTTTCGTAGAGGGGGTGATAAGATATCTGAAAGAAATTGGAGTACCAATGGAGAGCGTTAGTATAGGAGATTCTCCAGGACAAATAAAAATTTCTGCCGAAAAAATTGCTAAAAAAATAGGTTTACTTGAAGTTTGTGAAGAAGCAAGCATAAAATTCATAAATTTTGAGCATGATACCCCCGTTCACGATGTTATCGAAGGAGCATTAAGATTAAAAGATTATTACGTATCAAATCCTGTTAATGAATGTGATTTATTAATAAATTTACCTAAGTTAAAAACTCACGGAGAAGCCACCATAACCGGAGCGATAAAAAATTATTGGGGTATAATTCCAGGAGGGTTAAAAGCAAAATATCATCTATTAGGTAGAAACCCAGAGCAATTTGGGGAAGCTTTAGCAGATAATTTTTCTTGGGTTGTCAAAAACAAACAGAATCGTTTGATAGTTTACGATTGCGTTCGTGTTATGCAAGGGACGATGGGTCCTGTGTCAGGACCTATGAAAAAATGGGATTTAATTTTAGTTGGGACTGATGAATTAGCGTTAGATGTTATTGCATTGGAAATAGGAAGATATAAGGGTCTTAAACACGTCCCTCATTTGAGAAATACATTTGAACGGAAGTTAGGTGAAGGAAATCTTGATAAAATTGAAATTGTAGGATTATCATTAGAAGAAGCTAGAAAATTAGTTCCAAAGTTTAAAGTTCCTGGAAAAACTATGACGCGATTCGCAAGTTTCATCACCAGGAGCATAGTATACAAGGTAACTAAAAAAATTCCTACTTTAAAGAAAAAAAAATGCATACAATGTGGTCAATGTTTCGAAGTGTGCCCCGCAAACGCTATAGATTTCAAAAGTGGGGAGTATCCCAAGTTTTTGAGAAAAGCATGTATATCATGTCTTTGTTGTATGGAAATGTGCCCTCAACAAGCAATTATAACTAAACTTCGAGGATTTAGTGGGCTATTTCATTCGTATTAATTGTTTTCTTTATTATACAACTTAGCATAATTTTTTAAAAATAAATAATTTGAAAGCTTTGTATTAACAATTGAGTTTATTTGGATAAATTCGTTTGGGGCGTGAGCAAAACCTCCAATTCCTAAACCACCAACGACAAAATCTATCGCTAATTCCTTCTGCATCTTGCTCAATGGAGCAGCAGCAGCACTGATTGGCCAAATTTGGGTTGGTATACCTAAAGTATTAAAACTTTTTATAAGGCTTTTAATTAAAATTGAATCGAGTTTAACTTTAGAGCGCTCGTAACCAATATTTTTAATTAATTCAATTTTGGATTTTGAATATTTTGCAAAATCAGTTATACTTTTTTTAATTTCTTTATATATTTCGTTAATAGAAATGTTGTGGGCAAATCTTATATCGATGTTGCATTCTGCTTTGTTCGCTACCATGTTTTTTACCCCATCTTCTAAGTAACCCGATTTTAGGGTGGAGATATTAAAAGTTGGATTGAATAAGTAGTTAACAAAAGATTTTTGTGTGTCATCTTCTAATGCTTGCGTAATTCCGGCTTTATTTTTAATATTCTCAAAATCAATTGTTTTCATTAAATCTTTAATCATGGATTGCTCTTCAGAGGTCATATAGTAGGGATTACGTAAAGAATTAATTTCAAATTTGTCCTTTGAATAAATAGTACTAAGTAAAGAAATCAAATCAAGCGCAGGATTAGGTACCATCGAACTAAAAGCAGAATGGGTTTCCTCATTTGTAGATGTGACTTTTACGGTTAGCGATAAAATACCTTTGTAACCAAGCTTTAGAACAGAATTACCGCTTAAATCTTGCTTCATTGAAGGATAGTACGCACCTAAACAAGAGTTAAATAAATGCTTTCTGTTTTCAAGTAATTTTAACAAAGTAGGCGAGCCTAATTCTTCTTCCCCATCGAATAGTAATAGTAGAGAAATTGGAAGCTTTTTTTCTTCTTTCAATATTTTTACTACGTTTAAGAAGCATAACAAAGGAGCCTTTGAATTATAAGCACCTCTAGCAATTAAACAATTTCCTAATTTATCCAAGGGTTTGGGTAATTGCTTTACTTCAGCACCAAAAGGATTACTAATCCATTTATTTTCTTTGTTTGCAGGTTGCGTATCGAACATCATGTAAATTAATAAAGAATCCTTGATCTTTCCTTTGACCTTAGCTAACACTAAAGGATTTATTTCCCCTTCGATCTCTTTAATATCTTCGCAAAAATCAGAAATATATGAAATAATAAAATCTTTAGCTTCTATTATTGCTTCTTTATTTAAAGTAAAACTCGAAATTTTTAGAAAATTCGTTAAATCTTCTTCAATAAACTTTTTGTTAGCATTACGGATTATTTCCTCTATTTTAGAGCTTTGATTATTCATATATATTAAAATTTTAAGTCTCATTAATTTAAATTATTTATTGAAAGTTAAGTATTATTATAACGATGAATGAGATAGAACTTCCAAAACCTCAAAAGATTGAAAAATTAAACCAGATCTTGGGTGAATTAAAGAATAAGGGCAGGTTATTAGGTGTATTATTCGCATATCGCAACGGTGGACTTATCGCTAAAGATTTTAAAGAACCTTTAGATTTTAATAAGTTTACTTCGATGTGCGCTTCGGTCTTAGAAAGTGCTACAGATCTTGGTCGTACAATGGGAGATAGAAAAGTAAACAAAATTATTGCGGAGTTAGAAGGACAGACACTTGTTATTATTGAATGCGACGAGAAAACGTTTATAGTTTTCGATATTGATTACGAATCCAATTTTAGCATAATATTAGAAAAAATAGAAGTGTATATTCGGAAAATAATTTTTCTCTATTAAAAATGGAAAAGCGATAAATAAAAATGAGCTTTTTGGATCGATCAAAATATAAAGAAAGGTTATATTTTATTTGCTAAAGACAAATGTCAAGATTAATTTAATATCATACTATTTTTGACTTTGATGGTTGGTATATGTTCAAAATGCTAAAAAACCCAAGGAGTTGGTTAGTAAGTAAGATGAAAAAAAAATTCTCTATTATAAATAAAAATTTGAAAATTTTTAATAGAGATTAACTTTTATCTTCGATTATCTATAAGTTTTAAGTAATCAAGGCAGATTCGTACAATTTGTCCTAAAGCTTCTTTTTCTATTACTGCTGGCGTATCCTCTCTTGTATGATAGTAGGGCACTAATTCATCTTTTAAATTTAAACCCCCAATAGTAGTCGCGGGAATATTTTTCTTGCTAAAAACTGCTGCGTCAGTTGCACCAAAAGGCAATGGCATTAATTTTACATTTGAATTCACCTTTTTGGCGATTTCTAAAAGAGGTTCAAATACATCGGGATTGTGTTTAGCGCCTATTCCGGGTTCTCTATCATGTATTACGATGATATTTTTTTTAGCAATGCTATCCATGTTCACAACAGTCGTTCCATTTGATAGTAATTCGTCATAATGCTTATTTACATATCGTTTTGCGCCTCTTAAGCCTGATTCTTCTCCAGCAAACGAGATTAATTGAACCCTTGTATGCTTTGGGAATATCTCGCTGTTATCCTTGTTTTCAGATAAATATTTTCCAATCCCTAACACAATAGCAACTCCGGACAAATTATCGAACGCACCGAGGACAGGCTTTGAGCTGTGGAAAAAAACGTAGACTAGTATAATTGGAACGAAAAATATAAAGATAATGCCAAAAACTAAAAAGAGAATTGGTTGCTCAATTGAGAAAAGGAAAAATACTAGTTTCAAAATTATCGCAATGAACACTATTCCAACGGCTAAATATCCAATATTTATTATAATTTGGCCAAACCGCTTCAAATAGTAGAAAGTGTTAAACTCAAAAGCAGAATCGTGATGCGCAGAAAAGATTATTGTATTTTTCACTTCGTTTTTTGGATTGATTGTCCCTATAACATTTTGTGATTCCCGTTTTGGAAAGAGAAAGTCAAAGATTTCGTGGTATTTCATCACTTCTAAAATGAAATAACTAATCGTTATAACGATAAGAATTATTGCAATTAATAAGAAGATCAAACTTATCGATGCATTTAACGAAATTACATTAATATCTATTAACAACGTTAACCAATAAAAAATTACAGCAATAAAGACTAGTATTGCCCCGTATTTAATGCCCCCAAGAAAAGCATGAGGGCTACTAGTATATTTTTCTTGATGTGTTTCGTCGCAAAACTTCTTCAATTCTGATTCTACTCTATTACCTGCTAAGATTTCTTGTTCTGTCCCTGATTCTCGGGGTCCTACTTCGTTACAAATATCTTCTATAAATTTAAACATGTAATTATTATCAATCATTTTTATCAACAAATTATTTTTAAAACATCTGTATTAAGTTAAAAATCAAAATATTAAATAAAAATTCCTAATAATTTCTGTTGTTTTAATGCTAAATTTTAAGAAGTAAATTTGATTTTGAATTATGGGATATTTAATTTTAAAGTGAGTTCATAATGGTAAAACCTAAAATCAAAAAGGGAATGTCAGATAGAGAAATAGACGATTATGTAGATTATGCTTTAACCGAAATGACATTAAAAGAAAAGGTTGACATAATGTCGGGGAAACATTTTTATATGTTATTGCTAAGAGATCGAAATTTCGGCGTGCGTGCTTATCCA
Organism: Promethearchaeota archaeon; assembly: GCA_018238625.1. Taxonomy (GTDB): domain Archaea; phylum Asgardarchaeota; class Lokiarchaeia; order Sigyniarchaeales; family SOKP01; genus SOKP01. The sequence goes on along the minus strand of JABCSY010000079.1, from coordinate 7,853 downwards.
GGTGGGGGCGTTAAACGACTAGGAATACCCCCATTCTTATTTACGGATGGTCCAAGGGGTGTAATGATGCCGGGCTCTACTTGTTTCCCTGTATCCATGGCTCGAGGGGCTTCGTGGGATGTTAAACTCGAAGAAGAGGTGGGCGAAGTTATCGGTAAAGAAGCACGTGCTCACGGGGGAAATCTTTTTGGAGGCGTATGTGTAAATCTTTTGCGGCATCCAGCCTGGGGTCGAGCTCAAGAAACTTACGGGGAAGATCCATTTCATCTTGGTGAATTTGGGGCTGCTTTGATACGTGGTGTACAAAAACATAATGTTATGGCCACAGTTAAACATTATATCGCTAATAGCATAGAACATTCGCGATTTAAAGTTGATGTGCAATTAGACGAACGAACATTGCGAGAAGTCTATCTCCCTCATTTTAAACGCTGTATCCAGGAAGATTGTGCTACAGTTATGTCGGCGTATAATAAAGTTCGCGGCGAGTATTGCAGTCATAATGCTCCCTTATTAAGAGATATACTAAAAGGTGAATGGGGATTTAAAGGTTTTGTGCATTCTGATTGGATGAATGGGGTTCACGATACCATTGGTGGAGTCATGGGAGGCTTAGATGTTGAAATGCCCCGTGCAAAATATTACGGAAGAAAACTAGAAAAAGCAGTGAAACAAGGAAAAGTTCCTTTAAAATTAATAGAAGATTCCGCAAAAAGAATTATCCGCACAGTGTTAAGATTTACTACTAAAGAAGACTCTCAAAATTACGATCCTATTTTAATCGGTTGTGATGAACACGTTCTTTTAGCTCGCAAAGTTGCCGAGAAGAGCATAGTCTTGCTTAAAAATCAAGGTAAAATATTACCTTTTACTTCTAAAGAAGTTGATACTTTAGCAGTAATCGGTCCATTAGCCAATTTAAAAAACACGGGTGATCATGGAAGCAGTCACGTGCGCCAAAAAAACATTATTACGCCCTTAAATGGTTTAGAAAATAGATTTGGTGACAAAGTAAAAATAATACATAACGATGGTAGCGATCTTGAAGTTGCTCAACAAATTGCTCAAAGCGTAGACGCGGTAGTTTTAATGGTTGGTTACACATATAAGGATGAGGGAGAATATATTCCACACATTACAAAGGGATTAGGAGATCGCATTAACCTTGGTTTGAGAGAGAACGAAATTAAATTGATTAATGCCGTTTCAAAAGTTAATCAAAAATGCGTAGTTGTACTTATTGGGGGTAGCGCTATTCTTATGGAAGAATGGAGAACAAGAGTCCCCGTTATTTTAATGACTTGGTATTCCGGTATGGAAGGAGGAAACGCTTTAGCTGACATTCTTTTTGGAGAAGTTAACCCAAGCGGAAAATTACCTCTTACAATCCCTACAGATCCCGCACATCTACCATTCTTTGACATCTATGTTGACGAAATCGAATACGGATATTATCATGGATATACTTTAATGGAAAAGGAACGCAGAGAACCAGCTTTTCCTTTTGGATTTGGTCTAAGTTATACGGAATATAGTTACAAAAACATGCAACTAGAATTAATAGATGATAAAATCGTCGCTAATGTAGAAGTTTCGAATGTTGGCTCTATTGCAGGTGAAGAAATAGTGCAATTATACGTAGGTTTTGAGAATTCCAGCGTTGATCGCCCTTTAAAACTCCTACGCGGTTTTAAGCGAGTAGCGTTGAAACCTAACGAAACAAAATCTGTATCAATCGAAGTCAAGAAAAAAGATCTTGCTTGGTATAATCCTGAAAATAACGCATGGGAAGTTGAAAATATTGCTTACACAATTTACATCGGAGCTTCTTCGAGTAATAAAGATTTACTCGCAAAAGAAATTACTTTTTAACGTTGGAATTTCTTTAAATCGTGAGAGCATTATAACATTATTAAAATTCCATATAATTTATTATTTTAAATTAGAAACGATTTTTCTATTTATAATTAAGAGTAATGAATGCATTCGGAATGAAGTATGTGATAAAGAAATTTTAACAGATTTTTATCCGATGTACTTCAATCCAACTATATCAAATATCCTTGAAAAATCTTGTACATCTTGAGTATAGACTTCTGTAATTCCATGAGCTAAAGCAATTCCAGCAATTTGACAATCCTTTTCTTTAATAGTGATTCCCTTTCCTTGTGATTGCGCATAAATATCTGCTGCTTTTTCAGCAGATTCTCTTGTAAAGTTAAGGATTCCGCACTTTAAAAGGAATTTATCATAAGCAACTAATAATTCTGGAACCTTGGATGGGCTACCCCATTTTAGGTATAGATTAGCAACGATTCCAGTATAGATATCATAAATAGAAATTGTAGATGTAAAAATAGGAATTTTGTTTTTTATATATTCTCATATTTTTTCAACAATTAATGTATCTACTTTCAAGAAACCAATAATGAAGTTCGTGTCTATTAAAACAGCCATTTTATATTAGTTTAATATTATTCTCTTCATCATGTATTTTTTTTACGATTTTTTCAACTAAATCCAATGCAGGCTCCACATCACGGATTTTTTTCCAAGCCCCAGCTAAATCTAGAATATCAGCGTTAGATTCTAGTAATCTTTTTATCGCCTCTGAGAAACTTTCATTCTTTAATCGATATTTGTCAAGTTGATTATAGATTTCTTCCTTTATTGAAATTGATCGTGATGGCATTTTTACTCACTAGATATATCTATACATATAATCGTTTAAATATTGATTTCCTTTTATTCAAATAACGATATAAATAAATTCCAAAAGTCAATCAAAAAAAAATAAGCATTAAAAAAAATGATTTAACCTACTTCGACATCCATTTTCTTACGCTCTTCAAGCAATACATCAACAACGGAAGGATCGGCTAAGGTCGTAACATTACCGATTTCTGTACCGGAAGCAATGGCTTTAAGAATTCTGCGCATAATCTTACCGCTTCTCGTCTTTAGCAAGGCATCAGCAAATTGAATTACTTCCGGCTGAAAAACGGGTCCAATTTCTTGTCTAACGTGCATTCGAATGTCTTTTGATATTAATAGTATTCGCTGAATAAAAAAAATCAAAATAAAAAAAAAGAAAGTTGAGTAAATTTTAATCTTTAAATTTACTATTTTTTTTTACTTGTCTAACATTGATTAGGTTTTTTTATTGTTGATGTTGATGGAGTAATTGTTCGATTTGATCTAGCAATTTTTGGCTTTGTTCTAAAAATTCAGGTTTTGGCTGCTTCTTTAATCGTGAAGGAGTTATTTTAAGGCTCATTTTTAGTGTTTTCTTCTCAGTTTCAATATTGACAATATATGAAATCATTTTAGGAGTACGATTTATTTTCTGGGCATTTGATATTGGAAAATAATAACCCCACTCAACAATATCAAAATTTGAAATCTCTCCGCTCAGTGCTTTTGTGATTGCCTTTCTTAATGCTTTTCGTTTGTGCGTAATTCCACTTCTTACTAAACTCCCCATAAGGCGAGGTTTCGTTTGATAAGTTTTCTGAGCGGATCGAACCACTTGTTGACCACTCACGATAATTCTATAGTTGGTTACAAATATTCTACCATTTGTATTTACTTTTTTCTCTGCAACATTCGCATAACCTATAGTCAGAATCTTTTCTCCTTGTATCAGGCAGTATTTTTCTAACATGTGTTTATCAATATCAACCCATTGTTGATTAGTAAAATGGCCCCCCATATATCTAAGACTTGGATAAATCTTTTCCATAAAATAAATATTATCCATTTTCATTAGTTCACCAATTAGATCTAATGTCTCGTCAAATGGTAGTTCACCACCTACAAAGCAGCGTTTTAACCCCTTTGCAGTTTTAATGCCTTTTTTTGCATCGAAATTGAATTTTATATCAGCTTTTAAATCACTCATTTTTATCCCTCATTTTTGTCTAATTTTCATTTTTCTTTTTTCAAATTAAGTATAAATGGAAGCTTAACCTACTACTTGTTCTTTTATTTGAAAAATAATTTTTGTCTAGATTAGTTATTGTATAGTTTTTCGATATTATTAATATTAACTGTTTTTTTTTCGAAAAATTCTGAATAATTTAAAAGAAATAAAAATATTATAAGAAATAATAAGACAAATCAAATTTTGGAGGGGTTTTATATAAGAAGATCTCTATTTATAATATCACTAAGCTTTTTTATAGCTCTTTTATCTTTTGGTTCTTTAAGTGTGTTGTGTTATGAAGAAGATCAAGTTAATATTGAAGATTGGCACGATACAAAGACAATATCATATGGATCTTACTGGATTATAGAACTTTTTAGCCATGAGGAAAGGGATTATATTTATGATATCATTGCTGAAAGCATACAAAATGTAGATTTCATAATAACTGACTCCGAAGGATTGGAGGATTATGAATTGGGAGGTAATTTTTCTTACAATTCTCAAAAATCATCTGTTAATGAAAGTATTTATACCAAAGAAATTCCAATACAAAGGAATTCAGCTACAATAATACTAATAATAGATAATTCTATTAAAATTGACGGGGGGGCAAATTCTGGTCAGAATTCGGTGATTGAGGTATGGGTTTCACCACGAAAGAACACACACTTTAGTTTTGGAGTAATGAGTCTTTTATTATTGGCTAATTCACTTATTGCCTTTGGTTTTGGAGGGGGATTTGTGCTGGTTGTAAAATATGTAAGAGGTAACCGTAAAGAAGCTATTCTTGAGGAATTGGAAGCTATTACTATTAATACGGAAGAATCTTTCATTGATAGCATAAGAAAAGCCAGACTGAGAAAGGAACGAGATGAAACATTTAAGAGATTTTCGGATCAAACTGGTATATCTCAGAATTTACTAAAAGATAAATTTTACAGAACAGAATATTGTTTAACGATTTATGGTCATGAGAGAAATGGTTTAAACCTTGTAATATCCTCGATAATTTTCACTTATATCGGAGCTTTTTTTTATGTATCAATAAAAAGTAATTATTATTTTGAAGGGAAAGTATTTGACGATTATTTATTACTATGGCCAGGTCTTGTGTTTTTTATAATAGGGATATTATTATTCATGATCGGGAGTTATCTACTTGCATCTGGTTGGAGAGATTGTTCAATGAAAAAACTCTGTAAAAAAAGATATAGTTTGCTTCTTGTTGTTTTTATTTCAACCCAATTAATTATAATGCTATATACTCTTTTTGTTGTTGAAATCCTCTTTGGACCTTGGGGAGGATACTTATATCCTTGGATTGCTATTCTGTTAGCCCTAATTTCAAGTTCTAAAGTATTTTCAGTAATAAAAAAAAAGAGTTCTCCATCAAGCGTTCCTACGCAGTCAATACACCCTTTTACCACTATACAACCGTCTTCTCAGCCGTCTAACATCCAAAATACACATCAGACCTCTTTTCCACAAAATCAACCACCTCAACCGAATTTATTAAAATCCAAAGGATTAATCCCAAAAAAGGCATATGAGGAAACTTTCACTCAGAAACCTTATGTGGCTTGTCCGGACTGTGGTAAAAATAATTTAGTAAAAAACAATTTCTGTTCCTTCTGTGGAAAATTATTGAAATACTAGATTAAAATATTTAACATAAGTTCATGATTAAAATCATTTGACGATAATATTATGTTTTAACAAAAATAAAGGTTTTAATAAAAAAATAAATAATAATTAAGGTTTAACGGCATTAATGCCTTTTAGGTCATGCCACATTTTTTTTTTATTTTCTTATTTTGTAAAAATTTAGTTTGATCTCATTTAAATCTTTGGTTGCTTTATCTTTTTGCCCCATTATCTATCAAGCTTTGTGCTGTATAAAACATCAGCTTCAAGGAAAACATTAAAATAAAAGATCTCCCAAATATTAACTAGAGAAAAAAAATTGGTGGGGGAAAACGATGAATTATCTTAGTTTAGATGAAAAAATTCGGATAAATTTTTTTTTCGGTCCTAAGAAGCAGAATTTAAAATCAGAATCACAAAAAATATGTGCTCATCTGGGCACGCTCACATATAACGGATATAATAATTTAGAAGATGGAAGAGTTCATAGGATTAGGTGTTCAGAATGCGAGAAACGGTTTGGAAAGTACATTGAAATGAGGAATTTATTACTTTATCAAGAAAAGATTAAAATGATCCTTTACGAGTTGTTTATTTTAAAATATCCGCTCACTGGAGTGGCAAAACAATGGGGAATTCCTCAAGATAAGTTGAGCAAGTTTAAGAAATCATTTGTTTCACAAGTTTTCCAACAGAATTCGGAGGTAATTGAGCAGAAAATAAAAGCACTTCCAAGAGGAGTAATATTAGGAGACGAGACATATTTGGGTTCTCGAGGCAATTCTGATACAGAAATTGTATTTATCAACAACGAATACGAAACGCTTTCCATCGGACTCGCAGATGAGGGCAATCTCAAGGAATCTATTCTTGAAGCTTTCCACAAGATCCCTGAAGCGTGTAGAGAAAGTCTTAAAGTCCTCATCACCGATGGCGAGCCTTCTTATAAATCAATTGCTAAGATCTTCGGTAGTAAAGTAATTCATGTGGCTCAATTACATACTCAAAAGCAACGCGGAGAGGTTATCATCAGCAAATATGAAAAACTTGGTCCTCACTTTTTACATTATAAGATCTACACGCATTGGAAGGCATTTCATCGTAATAAGCATGAGCTCAAGTTTAAGTGGGAGATCAAGTTCATTAAAGGCAAGATTCAGAAAAAGAGAGGCAGACCTCGAAAAGTAGATACTTCGCAAAATAAGAACGAACGATGGCGGCAAAAATTGGAGAAGTACCAATCCGATTCGTTCCAGAAAGAAGGAACTGCCAAAATTTTCGTAAATTTCGAGACCAATAAGTTATCTATCCGTGCGGGCACCAAAAAGTGGATGATTCGGATGCTTACTCCCATATTCAAAATCTTTAAGGGAAAACACATCACCACCAACAAGATAGAAAGCAAACATTCGCAAGTAAAGAGTAATGGGGCAGGGAGAAAGCAGAGAGATAGGGAATATGGTCATAAATTATACACACTTCACACCTTCCTTGTGGAATATGGATACATCCCATTTACAAATCTTGCGGGACGCCTTTTATATAGCTATTTAATAAAAAATAGTAAAAAGAAAAAAATAGGGTATAGAATCCCTAAAGGCAAGCGTATTTCAGTTCAAACCGTTCTAAGCGCTTACGAGTAAAAATTTTTATTTCACCATGACCTAAAAGGAATTATACCCAAAAAATCTAATTCAATTATTAAATTAAGAGTAGTAATGCATTTATGGATTTAAATTGGAACATTGAAGTCTTTTTAGCTCTTTTAGGATTCTTTTTTTTTTTAACCTTCAGTATAATTTTCTATAGATTAGCATGGACTAAGAGAAATAGAATTTATTGCTTTTTAGCTATTACATTATCAATATTTACTGCTTTTTCCTTATATCCGATAAGTCGTACAATAAGATTATAATTACCCGCATCAATATTATCTATCTCAAAATACCCGCTTGAATCAGCCATATCCCCTTTCATAGTTTCTTCAATATAAATATTTACACCGCTCAGTTGTTCATCAGTTCGTGAATCAATTACAATTCCTTTAATATCCACAGCAAAAGCAGAAAGTCCGGTAGTTAAAATGAAGATTAAACTAACTAAAAATACAAATAACTTTTTCGTCATTTTTTCCTCCTCACACAATACTCTTAGATTAATAATTCTTTCAAAATAATTTTCATTAGCTGGTGATTACCTTTTAAGGATAATTATTTTAAAATTATTTAGTATAAAATTTGACTGTTTTTAAACCACCTCCTTTAAGAATATAAAGTTTAAT
>JABCSY010000183.1 GCA_018238625.1 Promethearchaeota archaeon | reverse complement strand
TTTACAAGGTATTGATGGGATTATTTTCGTAGCAGATTCACAACAGAGCGTTTACTACCGAAATCTAACGTCTTGGAACGAATTATGTGGTTATTTCGATGATGTAATTATTACGCTTCCTAAAGTTATAGCATTTAACAAGCAAGATTTGCCAGATAAATTTAGCCCTCCTGAGTTTTTAGAAAATATCAATTATTTTAGATATAAAAACATAGATTTCAAAAACACGATTGCTGTTAATGGAGAAGGAATACTAGATTGTTTTGAAGAGGTTTTAAGCCTTGTTTTTAAGAGTTTGTATAAAAATCAAATAGTTTCGATGCTACATTAACCAATTGTACTACTACTATGTTACACTTTTAAAGTAATTGGATTCACGCTATTTGTTTTTCCAAACATAGGAATAATCCACATATACATACAATATTTTAAATTTTTATAAGTTGGTCGAGCAAAATTACTATGACCTAAAAAACCTGGAAAAAACAACCCATCTCCACTTGCTAAATCTTTACAAACTGAATCTCCTTCAATATTTATTAAATATTGAGTAATAGCATAGTTATCGTCGTCAATACACATAATGTAAACTTCAGGATAATCAGGATGAATATGAGGATAAATCTCAATATTTCCTTCTTTATTCTCTTCTAAATTTACGCTAGTTATTACTCCCTGCTTTAATGATCCGTTCGGAATATTTGTAAAGCCTGACATAAAGTAACCATTTTTAATGGCGGTCCAAACGGTTCGGTAAGTTGCCATTACTTCGTTCGAACTTAATTCTCCTCTTGGAACAAATTTATCTAAATTAAAATGCTGTATTTCGAATTTAGCTTCAACTTCAACTCCTATTGAGCTATAAAATAAGCATAATTTATAGTAACCTGATAGTTGAGGATTAACTTTTATTAATAATTCTCTTTCTGGTGGCAGAAAAAACAAATCAAATTGATTTAAGTTATGTTTTGTATCGTCGTAAAGTAAACTAGCATCTCCAGACAATAAACAACCATTTAAAACTTCATTTTGTTTAGTCTTAATTTTTAAATCGTTTTCAAAATAAAAATATTCAATTTTGACATTAGCGAATTCTCTTTGAATGTTTCTCATTTTTGGGTCGTTAAAGTAAAATGAACACATTTTTTCTTTATTAATTAAACTAACATCTGATTTTGAATTAGATTTTCTTTTCAAGCGTAATTCCCCTTTAAAATGTAGTAATCTTTACGTTAAAAGAAATTGGAGCCCACAGGAGTTTGAATTCTTATAGATTTTCGGGCGTTATCTTCCAAAATAGAAATTAAAGCAGTAATATTTTGCTTGCTCTCGTAGACAATCTCTTTTTCTTCGTTAACGCTCCAACTATTAAAACCTGTGAGAATTGGAGCTGTTTCAAACAATCCTTCTTGAAGTCCAGTAACCTTTACTGTTACACCTTTTAGCGTTTCTTTTGAGGTGTTCTTTATTTTTAAAATATATTTTTCTATATCAGAATCTATTGAGACAATTTTAAATATTTTCTGGAATTTAGATGAGATACCATCGAAGATCGAAGGTGCTCCTGCAGTTGTTCCGGAGAATAAATCGACATCTAATTTTTGATTGTCAGCTGGTTTTGCAATAATCGTTATTGGTACATTGAATTTTATTGGCTCTTTACCGTACTCTGATTTAGGCTTTCCAATAAACAACAATGACCATTTTACGTATGAACCGTATTTAAACCCCCAGAACTCTTTTTCGTGAGGTTCCCATAAATAATTATGGCTTGGCTGAGCGATCTCAGGGACTTTTAATAATAAAAATTCCTTATCCATATCAGTAGTTCTCGAATCTCCGGCAATAGCAGGTGGCAATTCTTCCACTTTGCTACAATTTTGCCCGTAAGCATCGCAATAACAAATGAGATTTGCTTTTTGTAATAACCTGATTTCAACCTGTTTAAGTTCCTCAGAAGAAAAATTTATTTTAATTGCTTCTCCAGGTTTAAAAACGTCTTTTGACAAACTAATACTTAAGCCAGAAATTGAAATAGAAAGAGGATTAGGCTTTTTTGTCTGAACATTTGATTGTTTTTCCCTAACTTCAATCTTTTGCGTTTTATTAATTACTAAATCATCATCTGGGTTAATTGGATGAGGTTGTCTTAATATTAGTTTAAGTTCATATTCCACATTTCTATTTTTTATCGTAGGTATAACATTATTTTTAATCAGTATCGCTTTATCTCTAATGTATTCGCCCGCTTCAAAAAACCCTTTCGTAAATATTTCCTCTTTGGAAATTTGAAGTTCTTTTAGGCAAGGTGGATAAGTTAATAAACGAATTCCAGACCATAAAACTGACGAATCTTCATCGAAATTGAACTTAGTTCTTACTTTTAACTTATCACCTAAATAAACGGAACTGTTATTTAAACTAAGCTCTAATTTCATAATTTTTACGAGCAAAAAGGAATAATCGAAATTTCAATATTAATATTAATTAATGAATTCTTTTAATATTTTTTTAACTAAATAATTTGTGAATGTGGAAATAGTACTCATAATGCCATTTATTTTTGCCTGAATTTGTCAAACTACATCCGAAATACTTCAAAAATGTTAATTTTTTTTTCTAAACTCGTTTAAAAAGGACAAATAACAAAATTATAATTGGCATTATTATTTTGTTTTATTATATTAATTTAACTTTGGTACACAACAGAATGACGCGGCTTAAGGATAACAACATTAAAGCGATTCTTTTCGATTTAGATGGGACCTTATTAGAGATCGATTTGAATCTTTTTATTCCAGAATATTTTAAGTTATTAGCAAACAGTATCGCTCACTTAATCTCCCCTAATAAATTTATTCCTACTCTTTATAAAGCATCAAAGGCGCTAACAAATAATAGTGGAAAGATTACGAACGAAGAGGCTTTTTCCAATATTTTCTTCCCGATAAATGGTTATAGCAAAGAAGAGATCGATCCATTTTTTACGAAATTCTATAAAGAAGATTTTATAAAATTACGCAAATTTACAAAAAAGAAACCAGAAGCGCATAAAGTAGTAAAAACCGCATTTGATAGGGGATACGAAGTAATAATTGCAACCAACCCTCTGCTCCCCCTAACATCAATACAACAACGCCTTGATTGGGCCGGAGTTGGAGATTTTCCTTACAAACTGATAACTAGTTATGAAAATTCATATGCAAGCAAACCAGATCTACTGTATTATCAATTGATATTTAAACATCTTAACCTCTCCGCAAAAGAATGCATTATGGTAGGGGACGAAGATAAGGATTTAGTATGCGCAAAGTTAGGCTCGGAGACCTTCTTAGTACACAGTGTAAATACTAAATTAAATTCCGAAACGCCAGAACCCACTTATAGCGGAACGTTAAATGACTTGATGAAGCTTCTTTAAGAATTAATAGAATTTATAAAAAAAGTGTTTTTATGAACTATAAAGGAACCTTTGATAAATTTGATTATAGACACTTAGCTCCAGAAAACATACAAAGTATTTATCAGTTATTTGAAAACAACACGGACTTTTTTTCGCTTCCTTTTGATTATTTTCAGAGAGGTACTTTGGAAGATGATGGTTTTGAGCAAGACTTATCGCTTTTTTTATTTAATTCAGAGACGGATCAGCCCATAGCCGCTTTTATTACGGTTACCAGAAAAAATGCCAAAATAGGGCAATGTTTTCTTAAAGGTTGCGTAGTTGAAGGCGCTTATCGCCGTCATGGTATCGGTTCTAAAATCATTACCGAAATTTTAAAGCGAGCTAAAGAAAAAAACATATCAAAAATCTTTTACGGTGCGAGCGTTCCTAATTATTGGCAACCTGGTGTCGATATACGCCATACGAGTTTGTTTTTCTTTCTAAAAAAGCACGGTTTTAAATCTCATAGACCGATATTCAATCTTACCGCGTCTTTAACTGAAGTTAAGGATAAACCAGTCTTGGAAAAAAACGGATATAAATACGAGCGAGTCCAAGCTAAAGATTTTGAAAAAACTTTTCGGTTCGTGAAAAAACAATTTCCTCGCGGTACTTGGGCTGAAGAAGTTCAGTTATCATTTAATATCGATCCTCCAACGACTTTTATAGCAAAAAACGATCGAAATGAAATAATTGGTTGGGCTACGCATTCTCAATTTTTTCCCGGTTCGTTTGGACCAACGGGAGTTTTAGATTCTTTACGTAGAAAGGGAATTGGGACTGAACTCTTCTTATGGTGTTTATGGGATATTAAACAAAATGGTTTAAAAACAGGTGAAATCATGTGGGTAAATGGGGATACTATTAAATTTTATTCTAAAGCAATTAGAGCTTATATTTCACCTATTTTCTATCCCATGTATAAAAAATTAAAATAGAATTTTTGATATAAATAAAAACCTGTGGTTTGAATGCGTAATACATCTATTTAAAATTAAGAATTGAAAATATATACAGAAATTACTGAGCAGATAAAATAAACAATTGTAAGTAAAAAAGTAATTATTTGCATTTTTAAATTGCTCTTATCAAGACTCACGTCTGTATTTGGCATTGGCACAGTGCCACCTGGGTTCCAAACCTCATTCATTCTACCAGGATTTAGTGCGAGCCTACCGCGTAGGTTGAATACAGCAGGATCATGATGCATTCTACTTGACTTTTTATCTATTTTCATTTTATAGTAAATTGCACCTTCATCAAGACTACGAGCTATCAAAATAATTAGAATAATCAGCTCAGGAACAATAAGTATAGCGCTTAAAGGAACTATGAAAATAATGGGAGCACTACAAATTATGATCCCTATATAGAAGTAATAATAATACGATTTTGTAGACAAAAACGAGTAAAACGCTAAAGTAATTAAGCTCACGATGGTTAATGAACTAATGATGATGATAATGTAGTTAAGAAAAGTGTTGTATAAGAAATATATGAATAGAAAAGCATGAATCCCTAATAACGTTAAATAAATAATGTTCTTCAAAATAGAAATTTTTCCCTTAAACATTTATTAATTCACCTTCTATCTTTAGATTTTCAAAAAATTGAAAAAGTTATAAT
>JABCSY010000078.1 GCA_018238625.1 Promethearchaeota archaeon | reverse complement strand
AAAAAGGAGAGAAAAAATCTTCCAAAAAGTAAAAAAAATCAGAGCCCCAGTGTAAAATCTAAAGAATTAAAGCAAGCAGAACAGCTAATGAAAGAAAGTAAATATGATGAAGCTTTATTACTTATGAATAATCTGGAAGGAAGGGACGACATAACGGATTCGGACCAACTCTCGCATTATCTCCTTATAAGTGAATGCTTAACCGAATTGGCAAATTATGAAGAAGTTCTTAAGTTCACCGAAAAAGCCTATCAAAAAAGTCAGGAGTTGAAGGATAATCTCCGATCAATTGATTCTCTTGTGAGAATGGCTTACGCAACGATGTGGATGGGGGATTTTGAAAAAGCTCTTAATTTAATTAAGCAAAGCGAAGATTTGCTTAAAACTCTTACTCGATGTACGCCCTTGGAACAAGAACAAAGAGAAGCTTCCATAGCCTTTACTAAAGGAGCCATTTATTCATTTCAAGGTAATGTAAATTTAGCGCTAAAGTGTGTAAAAAGAAGCTTAGAATTGCGTGAGAATATAGGGAACAAGCAGGAGCTTGCCGAATCTCTTTATGGGATGGGATTTATTTATTCTATGATGAAAAGCGATTTAGATCGGGCTCTCATGTACGCAGAACGATGTCAAACTCTCGCTAAGGAAATAAACCAACAACGTATCATATCATTGAATCTCCAAAGCCTTGGGATTATTTACGGTTTGAAAGGGGAAATTAAAAAAAGCATTAAGTATACCGAACAGTCCCTTGTAATTGCTGAAAAAACAAGCAATAAACAAATAATCACATCAAATCTTAGTAATCTTGCCTCTATGTTCGTGAACCAAGGTGATTTTGATAAAGCTTTAACATATCTTGAGCGTAGTTTAATGATTTCAAAGGAAGTGGGAAATAATTGGATAATAAGTTTCATGATATCAAATATAATAGAAGTTCTTGTTTATAAGGCTAATATTGAACGTGCTCAGAGATATTTGGAGCAGTTAGAAGAGATAAATGATAAAGAAGATAATAAAACAATTGATTTAATCTATCGCTTTAGTAAAGCCATAATACTGAAAACAAGCCCACGGATTCACAATCGGGCAAAAGCAGAAGAAATATTCAAACAAATCATTCAAGAAGAGATGGTTCATGTTGACATAACTACAAATGCCTTGTTAAACCTGTGTGAACTCTTACTGGATGAATTACATCTTACTAATGAAATCGAAGTGCTTAACGAGTTAGAAAACTTAATTACTCAATTATTAGACATTGCTGAAAAAGCAAATTCATTTTGGATTTTAGCCGAAACTTACGTGTTACAAGCAAAACTAGCATTATTAACTTTAGATTTAGAAGATGCAAGACGATTATTAACTCAAGCCCAAAAAATAGCTGAAAAACAAGGAATGCATCGATTAGCTGCCAAAATTTCCATTGAACACGATGAATTACTTCAGAAATTAAACATATGGGAAAATCTTAAAGAATCAAAAGAAGTTTTGAGTAAGCGTATTCAATTAGCCAAACTTAACGAACAGATTGAAAATATGCTTTTAAAAGGTGGGATAGAAGATCTTGAGATATCAGAAGAAGAACCTTTTACAATTTTAATCGTAACCGAAGGTGGTACTTCTCTTTTCTCCCATTCATTTATTAAAGAAAAAGCGTTCGAGTCTCACCTCTTTAGTGGCTTTTTAACCACGATGGATTATTTTATTCGAGAGATGTTTTCTGAAAGGTTCGATCGAGCTAAATTTGGCGAATATACACTACTTGTGAAATCTATTCCACCTTTTTTTGTCACATACATATTTAAGGGCGATTCCTACTATGCTCTTCAGAAAATAAATTATTTTATTGATCACATACAGAAAGAAGAGTCTATCTGGCAGAATCTGATGAAGAGTTATAAGATAAACAAAACTATTCACATAAAAGAAATTCCTTTACTGGAATCTTTAATAATAGATATATTTGTAAAGAAAAATATTGTACTAAAGGCGTTTTAATTTCTAAATTAAAGAAATTATATTTTTTTAGACTATTCAATTAGTTATAGTTTTATATTTGATAATGTCTAATTTTAGATTATATAGATAATATAATCTAAAAAGTATTTAAGAAATCAATGACTAATTCTGAGGAATTTGTATTCAAAATATGCGTTCTTGGCGATGGAGCAGTTGGTAAAACATCCTTAATTAAAAAATTCACCAAAGGAACTTTTGAGATGGATTACATCAAAACTATTGGCGCCCAATTTTCAAGATTTAATAAAAAAATTAATGAAGATGTAATTAATTTAATATTCTGGGATATTTCTGGTCAAGATGATTTCAATTTTTTACAACCTTTATTCTATAAAGAGAGCAAAGCGTGTATTATTGTATATAGCCTTGAAGAAAATGATTTAGGCAATGAAAGTTTTAAACATATAGAAAATTGGCATAATGAACTTAAAAAGAATTGTGGGAATATTCCTGTAGTTCTTTTCGCTAATAAAGTTGACTTAGTAGAGGAAAATGATTTAGATACCGATAAAATTCAAAATATTGTGAATGAACACAACTTTCTTGAGTTATATTTAACATCTGCAAAAACAGGACAAGGAGTTATTGAAGCATTTAATGCTATTATTAATGAATTATATAATAAAAGTAAAAACCAAAATTAGGATAGTTTTTTAAATTTGGCTATGTCACCTTCGGAATCTAAGGAAACAATTCAAGCAAAATACTTATTTGAGGAAGGAAAATTTGAAGAAGTTCTTTCATTATTGAATAAAATTGATAAAAAAGAGGATTTAACAGATTTAGACAGACTTACACATGATCTTATAAAGAGTTCTGTTTTTTTTAGATTTAGAGATGATGAGGAGTGCTTTAAGTATGCTGAAAAAGCTTATCAGGAAAGTCAGGAATTAGGACTTGATCTTTATTCAATTGATGCTCTTCTAAATATGGCTTGGGCATTGCTATGGTTAGGAGATTTTGAAAAAGCATTCGAATTAACTTTAAGGAGTGAGAATATTCTTAAAACTCTAACCAACATTTCAACATTAGAACTTGAAAGGAAAGAGGCAAATATTCTTTATATTAAAGCGAGTGGTTATTGGTTTCTAGCTAATGTAGAAAAAGGATTAGATTGTGCGAAAAGAAGCTTAAAATTGCGCCAAAAACTTGGTATAAAACATGAAATTGTTGAATCTTACAGTTTAATCAGTGGATATTATACTTATTTTAAAGATGATCTAGATTACGCTCTAGAGCTGCTAGAACAATGTCAATCTTATGCAATAGATATAAATCATCCGTGGGTGGATTCATTTATTCCTAAGAATCTTGGAGTAATCTTTTATATGAAAGGGGATTTAAAAAAAGCATTAATGTATTATAAAAAGATTTTAGCGTTTTTTGAAGAAAAGACTAACATGCTTCCCATTATTACTACTATAAGTGACACAGGAAATATATATAGGGAAATGGGTGATTTAGATCAATGCTTAGTTTATCTTAAACGCGGTTTTGAAATTGCTAAAAAAACCAGAAATAATTGGGTATTAAGTGAAGTTACTTTTAGTTTGATAGAGGTTTTTGTTGTTAAAGGCGATATTGAGCAAGCTCAGAAGTATTTAGAACAATTGGAGGCGATTTATAAACAAGAAGACGATAACAAACAGATTGAACAATCTTACTTTATTTCTAAAGCTCTGGTTCTAAAATCGAGTCCGAGAATTCATAATCGAGTAAAAGCTCAAGAACTTTTAAAGCAAATTATAGATGGAGAGATGATAACAAATGAACATATTATAATTGCTTTATTAAACCAAAGTGAGTTATTACTGGAAGAGTTACATATGACTAATAGTATCGAAATAATTGATGAGATACAACCCCTTATTAATAAATTATTAGAAATCGCAGTAAAATTAAGATCGTATTGGTTTTTAGCTGAAAGTTACGTGTTACAAGCTAAACTATCATTATTAACATTAGATCTCAAAGGAGCTAGACGACTATTTACTCAAGCCCAAAGAATAGCTGAAAAGCATGGGATGCATCGAATAGCTGCCAAAATTTCCATTGAACACGATGAATTACTTCAGAAGTTAAGTATATGGGAGAAATTAAAGGATTCAGAATCCTCTTTATCTGAGCGTTTTAAGTTAACTAACCTGAACGAACAGATGACATATATGATCCAAAAACGTAGAAGTGAAGTTCCCGAGATAATTGAAGAAAACCCTGTTATGATTTTAGTTATTTCAGAAGGAGGGCTTTCCACATTCTCCAAATTATTTACAAAAACATTGGATATCGAAGAAAATCTCATTAGCAGTTTTTTAGCTACTTTTAACACATTTAGTGGTGAACTCTTTTCTGAGGGGCTCGATCGTGCAACTTTTGGTCAATATACCTTACTTATGAAGCGAATTTCAACATTTTTGGTTTGTTATTTATTCAAGGGACATTCTTTTTCTGCTCAAAAAAAAATACAAAATTTTGTTGAAAATATAAAAAACAATGAAGATTTATTAGAAAAGTTTAATAAATATTGTCAAACCAACCGGATAATCAAACTTGAAGATGTTCCAATACTCAAATCATTGATAACAGAAATATTTATAAAAAAAAATATTAAATAGAACATTTTTATAACATCTTCAAAAATAGGACAAGGAGTTATTAAATTTTTTTTAAAAATTTGTTTTTTAAACAAATTTGTGAAAAACAAATAAAAGTAGAATTTTTAATTCAACTGATTTTAATTATATTTCTTGCATCCATACTCTAAAGTTTGAAAATGTAATATCAAATTCTTTTAACTTGGTTTCGACAAGTAACAAGAATTTTTCAGGTATAATGAATGATCCCCGTCCTAATTTTATTCCCTGTAATTTTTTCACCAACCCTCTTTTTTGATATCTATATATTTTTTCTGAATATTTCTTGCTAGTTTTATATCCATATAATATTCTTTTTAGTTTCATTTTAGCAGAACTATTTAATGCTCTTAGATTTAAAGTTATAATTTGATATGGTTTAAATTCTAAAGCTTTTATTAAAGTTTTAAAGTAATTAGAATTTCCAGTTAATAATTGTCCTTCAGCCAAAATATTTTCAAGAAAATTTGTGTCCCAATTATTAATATCCTCTGGAAAAAAGAAAATGCATTGAATGGAACGATTTAATAACTTTCCTAGGTTTAAGAAATGGTCAAAAATAGTTGTTTCCATACTTTTTGGAGTATTGGGCTTAAATAAAATACATATATCAATATCACTATTTTCATTAAATCTTCCAGAAGCTAAAGAGCCAAATAATATGATATTTTCAATCTCTTCATATTTTGAGAGATAATTGCCTATAAAAGTCTTAATTTGATTTATTTTTTTTTCCAGTTTTGGATCTTTTCTTAAATTTTTCATCTGACTTTTTTCTAAATTCATATTAAGACTCATCTGTCAACACCTTAATGCATATTTCTTCTAATTTATAATATTTTTCCTTCAATTCATTAAAATCTTTATCCGTCCAACTAAACCCATAAGTAAATTTTGGGCGAATTTTATTTTCAATATCTTGAAATAATCGCCAAATGTTTTCCGTTTCTTTTTCAAAGATGTGGGGATTATTTTCTAAGGTTATCCTTACTTTTTGATGTTTGTTGATATGTATCCGATATTTTGCTGCACAGCTTTCAATTAAATGATATATCGAAAGAAAGTATAATTCTGCTCTAGAAGGGAATGAAACATCCTCATTCTCAGCATCTCCTTTAAAATTCAAATACAATTTTTTATGATTTTCAAATTTGCTCATGCTTGCTAAATAACTCCTTTTTCGTAATATAATAATGCGAAAACATTTAAAAATATTTACTTAGTTTGGGGCTTTATTATGACTTATATTGTTGAAAAGATTATTTTATTTCTTTTCTTATATTTCTCTAAGATGATATATCACGAGAAAAATGAATATTTAAAATAATAATCACAATTTTCATTTTTTTAAATTTGTTTTAGATGTTTTAGAAGAAGAAGTGAGAAATGAATGAATAAGAAAGAAAAAATAGAATGGAAAAAATGTAATAATTGTGGATTTTTACAGCATCCATCGCATCTTAGATGTTTAAAATGTAAACACGACAAATTTGAAACGATTATTGCAGTTGGAAACGCTGAATTATTAACCTTTACGATCTTAAAAGCGCCTCCCGCTGAGTTTCGCAATAAACCTTCTTATGCGCTTGGAGTTGTTGAGTTTGAAAACGGAATTAAAGCTCTGGGACAAATTACCCCCCAAGATCGTTTAAAAGTTGGGATGAAATTAAAGCCCATATATAGAAAAATTTGTGATAATTTAGATGGTAAGGAAGTATATGATTACGCTTTCGAACCAATTTAGACTAATAAAAAAAGTTTGTTCGTATGCAATTTCTGACAAATTTTTTTAATCTTCACTGTTAAATATAAGTTCTTTTATATTATAATTAATTTTTTTTTAATTAATTAAACAGAGAAGATATGGTATGGCGTTAGAAGCTTTTGATTATGTAAATGGAATTTTTAGTGTTATTTTAGTAATAATTTTCATATTTGTAGGTCTGCGAATTGCTCTAAGATATCGTAAAATTAAGGAGAAAACTTATTTATTTGTTGGGCTTTGTTGGATTTTGATTGGGGAATCTTGGTATCCTAGTTCGACCTCATTTATTATTGCTCTCTTTAACGATGGTTTAGGACTCATTTCATTTCCTGAGATATACTTTATTATTGGAACTTCTTTACTTCCATTTACTTTAACATTTTGGTTAATTGCATTCACAGAACTTATGTATAAACAAAAACAAAGGATTATTATAATGATCTCTACTATAGGAGGTATTTTATTCGAAATATTTTTATTTTATTTCCTCCTAACGAATCCATCGATAATTGGGACATTGGAGTCGCCTGTTGACGCAAATTACGGACTATTCATTTCTGTCTTTCAAATTTTGCTTTTAATTGTTTTAATAATAACGGGAACAATATTTGCTCGAGCCTCTCTAAAATCTGACAATCCAGAGCATAAATTGAAAGGAAAGTTACTTCTTATGGCTTTTTGGTTATTCTTCATTGGGGCAATTTTTGATGTCTTAAGCACATTTAATATTTTATTCTTAATTCTGGGTAGAACAATGTTGTTTTTCAGCTCAGTTTTCTTCTATTATGGTTTTATTTTTCCTGAATGGATGAAAAATCGCTTTTTAAAACCAAAAAACCCATAATTAACGAATTAATTTTTTTTTTATTGTTAAACCTTGAATTTAGAATTAATTTAATATTTAAGATCCATTATTATATTCTGAAGATATATTTAAAACTAGAAATTTCAGATGGATATACTTGACTAAAGTGATACGCGATTTATGGATTTTAACTGAGGACGGAACAGCAGTTTTTTCACGTATTTACGACCAAGATTTAAAAGTTCAGCTTTTTGCGATGCTTATGAGTGCTTTGAATTCATTTGCAATGGAAATTTCTGCAACGGGGATTTCAAACTTCGAATTGAATAATATGCGTTTTGATATCCTAAAAAAAAATAAAATGTTATTCATTGCGACTTCTTCACCTAAATTTAAGAAAAAATTTATATTAAACGAGTTAGATATTATTTCAAAACAATTTTTTGAATTGTATGGATCTGATATATCGAATAATTGGGATGGAGAAATTAGTAAATTCACCGATTTTATTAAAGTAGTAAATAAATCTGTAGAAAAAAGAGTCCAAAGCTTTTTAGATAATATTTAATTTTAGAAGGTTTTTAATTAAATTACTTTTATTTCTCTAATTGTTTTATAATATAATACAATGAAACAAATTATTTTGAATATTCATTTTTTTACAACTCATAATAATTTTTTTGAAGAAATAGCAAAATTTAGGACAACTAGAAGGTCATGGGCAAAAATTAAAGCCCATTTATAGAAAAATTTGTGATAATTTAAATAATAAGGAAGTATTTGATTACGCTTTCGAATCAATTTAGTAACCTAATTAAGAGGTAATAGAAAATATGTTCTCTAATGAAGAACTGGAAAAAGTTGAACAAGAACGAAAAGAATGGGAAGAAAAGGTTTTGAATAAATATATCGAACGAGGAGAAAGAAGAGAGACTTTCGAAACACCTTCAAACATACCTTTAAAACACGTCTATGGACCCGGTGATCTTAAGAATATTGATTATTTAGAAGACCTTGGATTTCCGGGAAATCCCCCCTTTACGAGAGGCGTGTATCCAAACATGTATCGTGGAAGAATTTGGACGATGAGACAATATGGTGGTTTTGCAGATGCTTCTAAAACAAACGAAAGGTTCAAATATTTAATATCACAAGGCCAAAAAGGGCTTTCAATTGCGTTTGATTTGCCAACACAGATGGGCTATAATAGTGACAATAAAATCTGTTTAGGAGAAGTAGGAAGGGTTGGTGTAACGGTTAACTCCTTGAGAGATTTTGAACAAGTGTTCGAAGGGATTCCTCTAGATAAGGTTTCAACAAGTATGACTATTAACGCTCCTACTTCAGTGCTTTTAGCAATGTATATCGTTGTAGGCGAGAAACAAGGAATAAAACCTAAACAATTAATCGGTACGGTACAAAACGATATCTTAAAAGAATATGTTGCGAGGGGTACATATATTTATCCTCCTAAACCATCATTAAGATTAGTAGCAGATGTAATCGAATATTGCTCCAAAAATTTACCCCGTTTTAATACTATCAGCATTAGCGGGTACCACATGCGAGAAGCGGGATGTAACGCTATTCAAGAAATCGCCTTTACGATAGCAGATGGTATTGCGTATGTTGAAGAAGTTCTTAGTCGGGGAGGTAAAATTGATGAATTTGCCCCAAGATTATCTTTCTTTTTTACAACTCATAATAATTTTTTTGAAGAAATTGCTAAATTAAGGGCAGTTAGAAAATTATGGGCAAAAATAATGAAAGATAGGTTCCACGCTAAGGACCCAAATTCAATGAGATTACGCTTCCATACCCAAACTGCGGGAGTCACGCTAACGGCTCAACAACCTAACGTAAATATTGTCCGAGTAACCCTTCAAGCGTTAGCAGCAATTTTAGGGGGGACGCAATCGCTACACACCTGCGGTGCAGACGAGGCTTTAGCAATTCCAACAGAAGACTCTGTGAGATTGTCCTTAAGAACTCAACAAGTCCTTGCGCATGAATCGGGAGTTACCGACGTTGTGGACCCATTAGGGGGTTCTTATTATATAGAATACTTAACATCAAAATTAGAAGAAAAAGCTTTAGAGTATATTGAAAAAATTGACACAATGGGAGGGATATCTACTGCCATTGAGAGCGGTTTCATTCAACGGGAAATCCAAAATAATGCATACAGCGAACAGAAGAAAATAGAAGCGGGAATTAATCAAGTAATTGGAGTAAACACTTATTGTACAGAAGAAGAGAGTAAAATAAGTACCTTTAAACACGATACTGACGAGGAACAAAAAATTATATCATCTCTCGGCGAATTAAAAAAAAATCGAGACCAGACCTTAGTTGAAACAAAACTAGCTGAATTAAAAAAGGTGGCTGAATCTTCTAAGAATATTATGCCAATCATGATTGAAGTAGTTAAAACCTATGCTACAATAGAAGAAATTTGTAGCGTTTTAAGAGAAGTTTTTGGCGAATATAAGAGTCCCCAAATATTTTAGTATAGAATATTCGGGATCAAAATACCAACTTGGAAGGTCTTTAATTGAAGAAATTATATTTTCTTTAGGAAAATTCGGTATCTCTTTAACTGTGGGATGGACAGCATATAGAATCCCCTTAAAATTCTCTTGATGGTTAAAAAGGAAAAAATAATTTCGCTTTTTTGACGGACCAATAACTGCCATTAATTCGATATCGGTAATGAAGGAAAGATCTTATACATTTAAGTTAGAGAAATTTGAAGCCGTCACTATCTTTTACAAAAATGTCAAATGGGGAAAATTATACCCGATTTCTTTTTATCTTTATTATTTTAGGTTTAATAACACATAACTTTACGTGATAAAAATGAGAAAAAAACTATTTACAATATTAATTGTCTTCGCTTTCTTAACCATTGGTAGCTTTTCGATGATGTTATATATCAGAGCAGATATTAAAGAAGCTCCAGACTATAATGAAATATGGGATTTAGAGGGCGTAAGTGGCACACCAAACCTTAAAGGTAAAACATACGAGGGATTAGATATTGATACAGGAAACACATGGACAGTATCTGTTTCTGATGATTATAACATGACAACATATTATCAAGATTTCGAGTGTGTCTTAGAAGGTGATAGAGCTAACATCTGGATTGGATTGGCTTCCGATGTGTGGGATGGTGGTTACCAAGATTATTATTATAATGATGATAATAATGGATATGGTCCGGGAGATGTTTGGTATTTTGCTTACCCATGGACAGCTGAAGGTATACCAAACGATTATGCCGACCTGTCACAAGGGTACTATTTACAGCCGGAATATCATGATTGGATAACTTATGAGGATCTAGAATACATTATGGAAGAATTTGATCAGGAAAACGGTATACACGACACTGTTGTTTCCAACTTCGGTGAATATGCTGTTCGCCCAGGTCCTCTAGAAGATAATAAGACTCAGATTTTAATATTCAACATTCGTGATGGACTCTTCTTTGATCCTGAGACTGCCCCTTGGTTTATAATGGGCTACTTCTGGTCTTTTATTAGTAACACCAATGATGCAAACATATTCCATATGGATACATATCAGTGGTGGAGACGTCTTGGAGATGACCCAATACTTCCATACCCTTACCAAGATTACACACCTTTACCAAACCAATACGAAGGTACATTTGCTCATGAATTTCAACACCTCGTCCATTATGACGTAGATCCTGACGAATTTTCATGGGTAGATGAAGGCTGTGCAACTTTGGCTGAATGGCTTTGTGGATATGGTTTCTCACCAGGACATATATCAGAATATCTTATGTGGTTCTGGGATACCCCATTGACAATTTGGGAAGGTTATTTAGCTGACTACGGAGCATCGTTCCTGTGGACATACTATATGTATGAACATTATGGAGGAGAACCTAATGAAGGAGAAAAAGGGTTGATATGGGATCTTGTTCATGATGAGGACAATGGAATAAAGGGCTGGAATAATGTACTTGAAGGGCGTACTGATAAAACATTCGATGACATATTCCAAGATTGGGCAATCGCTAACTACTTGGATAATGTAGATATTGCGGAGGACGGAATTTATGGTTATTACGAGTTAGATATTCCTTCTGCTGATTCAGGAGGTGAGAGTATACAATCTTCTATGGCTTATTGGGACTCTGCATATAAACAAGATTTTGACTTTTTGGTAGGAAAATATCCCACTTTTGGAGCTCCTTATCCTTATGGTGATTTTTACTCCTATGTAGTGAACTATGTAGAATTCAGCATGAATGGAATAGTATTAGTGGACTTTGCTTTTGACGGCGATGATTTCTGTGGCGCTTTACCAAATGGTGTTTATAATTGGTACTCAGGTGGAGAAGCTTGGTCATGGTTTAGACTGGGTCATAACTTTAGTATACCTGAAACGGGAGCATCATTGACATTCTGGAACTCTTTTTCAATAGAGGCAGATTGGGATTACGGGTATGTAGAAGTTTATGATACTGATACTGGTGAATGGTATACACTTCCAGGAACTAAGACTACCTCAACTCTTCCTAATGCCGAAGATAATAACAATCCCAATTGTCCAGATGATGTAGAACCATTAACTTACTTTGCTGCAGAAAGATGGAACGCATTTACAGGCGATAGTGGTGGTATGTACACAGAAGTAATGGATCTTACACCTTTCGCGGGCAAAAATATAACTTTATTCTTTACATACTGGAGTGATGGATATGTGCTTGGCTCAGGATGGTATGTTGACGACATTGAAATACCCGAACTTAGTTATATCTACGATGTTGAAGAAGCTGATCCTACTTGGACTGTGAATACTGGATGGCATAGAAACGATGAGTTTGCTTATAATGATTTTGAGGCAAGCTTTATCAATATTATGAATACTAGAGGGGAGAGTTATTACGATGTATTTTCAATGGATCTCGATGATGATACCGAAGAAGGAAGTGAAGAGCTATTTCTAATTGGTATTAAACCTATTTTTGAGACCATAAGTATATTTGTGGTTGCTAACCAACCAGGATATGAACACACATTCAAAACATCATATTCTTTCGAAGCACTTGCTCTTAACAAATATTGGCGCTATCGATTATTATTTAGATAATTGTAATTTTTAAAATTTTAATAAATTTTTTTTTTATTTTTTAATTTTCTCTTATAGTTAGTAATTTTTGGTAATAAAGGAATGAATTCAAGAGGATTTCCAAATACAGGTACTTTCTTTTTTGCTAATACCCTTGAAATGCGATCACTTTGATCTGGACGGTGAGCACTCTCTAAAATTGGAATTAATGGTTTATTGTGTTTATGTCCTAAATTAAAAGCCTCAAGCATATCAACTTCAAAGTTCTCAGCTGAGGTTATGGAATACTCGGGATCAAAATACCAGCTTGGAAGGTCCATGATTAGAGCGTCGATTATTTCGTCGGAT
Organism: Promethearchaeota archaeon; assembly: GCA_018238625.1. Lineage (GTDB taxonomy): Archaea > Asgardarchaeota > Lokiarchaeia > Sigyniarchaeales > SOKP01 > SOKP01. Next base: position 6,309 of record JABCSY010000078.1, on the reverse strand, counting down.
AAAGCAAGATCGATTATTTCCTTAATGCTTTGACTGTAAAATAGTTGCGCTGCTACATCTAAAGGGTTTTTAGAACTTGTACCACGAATAACGAATTTTTTATCCAATTGTTCTTGAATTTTAGGGCTAAATTGTGGTACATTCATTCTGAATTTTTCAATTAGATCAACTAAGATAACCCCATAACCGCCACTTAAACTGAAAACAGCAATATTTTGTAATTCATTAATGCCGTAGAAGTCTATTAACCGCGCAGTATGCATCAATTGTTCTAGCGTTTCAACTTCAATAAGATTGTGTTGTTTGAAAATAGTGTTCCAAATTTGAGTATTACCCGAGAGAGACGCTGTGTGAGTTTTAACTGCTTGCGCCCCACTTTCGGATTTTCCACCTTTTAAAACTACGATCGGTTTTTTGCTATCAGCAAGAACTTGTCTTAAGTCATCTCCTCGATTTTCTTTAATACCTTCTAAGTAACACAAAATCAAGTCAGTTTCATCGTCGTTGCTTAAAAAATGTAAAATATCTATGAAGTCTAAATCTGCTCCGTTCCCAAATGAGAATACTTTGGAAAAATGAATGCCCATTTCTTTCGCAGTATAAATAGCAATATTACATACTCCTCCTGATTGACCTATAAACCCGATATTTCCAGGAGTCGTTGGGAATTTTGAACGCCAAGCTATTCCTAATTTTGGGTAAAATATCCCCATGCCATTGGGTCCAAGAATTCTTACTTTATTTTGAGCGCGTTTTATCAATTCCCTCTCTAAGCGATGACCCTTTTCAGTTCCTGCATCGGAAAACTCTGCTGTAAATATAGTGACTAATTTAACACCTTTCTGCACGCAATCGTCGATGACATTTAATACTTGCAACGCGGGCACTGTAATAAAAGCAAAATCAACTTTTCCAGGAATATCTTTAATAGAAGAATAAATGTTTTCTGAGGGAAAATTAGGGATTTCTTTGACTTTGGGGTGGACAACATAGAGTTCTCCCTTAAAGTTTTCTTGGTGATTCCTAAGGAAAAAGAAGTTTCGTTTCTTTGAAGGACCTACAACTGCCATTGATTGAATATTGTTAATAAATGAAATATCTTTAACGTTTAAGTTAAAAGTTTTAGATGGCGTCATTAATGGTATATATTAAGCATGAGTTTAATACTTTTTAAAAACTGCAATTTAAAAGATGAAAATTTTGAGTTTCTGTTTTTGTATTTCGATATCCTTTCCTTATACGGCTATATCTTACCAGCATAACTATTAATTATTCAAATTGACATAAGGAAATGAATTGTTTAGTATTAAATCAATTTCAGGTTCAATTTTTTTTGTATTTATCCCTATAGTATTCATTTTCTCAAGTAAAGTCTCTGGAATCGCCTGTGCAAATCGATTTAAAGATTTTTTAAAAAAATGCGTCGATCCAAGGGATATTATGGCTAAAGTTCCTTTTTTCTTGGTAAATTAATAAAATAGATTTGGTATTGCTCAGCGTTAATTTGTTTTAATTTTGCTCCTGTTCCCAGCGTTTCTTGAATAAGGGCTGATATGGCAGTAAATACACCGGTTATTAAAATTCCTTGAAAATTTTCTTTAAATGCTTCGATATGCACGCGTTTACTATACATCAATAAACCACTTTCATTATAAAGCATAAAACTATGAATTGGAAATGGAAGCAGATAAATGTAGTCAGGATGAATAATGTAATTCAATAAAAGAATTAAAATTCCAATAATTAAAGGTATTAAACCAATATATGTTAATAAATCTTCAAATATTACAAAAACATCCCTTATTAGAAATACAAATCGATAAGTAAATAAAAATGTTACAGCATATAATTCTAGTTTTGTAGCAATGATTTTAGCTAAATGATGTACTCTATAAATTATAACAATTGAACGAATCATTGCTGTTATCCCGCATAATGAACAGAGGAATTTTATTGTATAATATATCGAATAGCTATTCAAATTGTAGATTAAATATATTATAATTAGAGAAAAAATGGTTATATTCAAACCTATTAGGAAACCACAAACAAGAATATTAGCTTTCTCTCTTGAGATCATTTCATAATGGAGAAATATAAAAAAGAATGATATACTTACAAGAAGAACTCCAAGAAATAATGTTATATTAGATTTTAGAGGTATACTTGCTAAAGAATTTCCAATCAATCCAAAAAGAATTGCAAGACTAATATAGGGTGCCTTCCGCCGACGTTGATGTCCTTTAAATACAAATACAATAAATAGCAAAAATAAAACTATATTAATGATATTCATTATTAGACTCGTTAGATAAAATTGATTAGAGCCATTTTGAAGAATCATAATAATTAACCTATAAAATATACATAATTTCCATAACAATGTATTAATTTATAATTTGCTATTTCTCATTTCGATATTATGTTTTGAAGTGAAAATTAGGAATTTATTTTCAACGGAAAATTCTAATTTATTGAAGACTCATTTTGTTCCAGATTATGTTAAAATAGCTGATAGTCTTTTCAAAAACGAATAATTTAAAACTTAAACTTTTTTAGGAAAAATTTTCTCTCTGAAATTATATATTTATGTTCTTACTATTTCTATTTTAACAACAAAATTTTTTTTTTAAATCAATAAATCATAGAGTGAAAATAATTATGATTAACAAAACCATTTTACACATGATACACGATTTAAAAACAGATAAAACTTCTGGAGCGAGTGAATTAATAGAAATCGCACTTGAAATTTTAGAAGCCTATCTTCGTACTATAAAAGATCCTAATATGGATATCAAAGAAGATATATTTGAATTATCTAAAGAATTATTTACCGTTCGCCCAAGTATGGCTCCTATTATCAATACTTTTGGATATTTTATTCATGATTTGGAATTTTTCAGCAAACAAACACTTTTAGAAAAATTAAAGACATTTCCTGTGGAAAGATTAAGGATAGACAACGCTTTAACTTCCTCGTTTCATTCGTTTTTAGATAGATTCGAAGGGGAAAATCTCAAAGTAATGTTAATCTCTTACAGTACTACAATTATTAAGCATTTGAAGGACAATACAAAAAACGATTTTACTTTTTACGTTTTAGAATCCCGTCCTTTACTTGAAGGACGACGTACCGCCGAAATATTGTCTTCTAATTTTGAAACGCATTTAATAACAGATTCAGCGATGGGGAAGTTCATCAAAAAAGTTGATATAGTTCTTCTTGGAATTGATAGCGTACTGCGAGATGGGTCAATAGTAAATAAGATAGGGAGTTATCCTTTAGCATGTATTGCCGCTGCGAATAACAAGGATGTTTACGCAGTTGGGGATACTTTTAAATATAATATAAAAAGTCATTATAACCAGAAAATAATTGTTGAAACCAAGCCAATCTATGAGGTATATTCTAAAAAAATTAAAAAAGAATTGTTTAAAGTCCATAATCTTTATTTTGATATAACCCCATCTAACTATTTTAAAGAAATAATCTCCGATTTAGGAATATTAACGATGCCAGAGTTTTTGGAGAAGGTCAAAAGTAAGCTTCCATTAGAATGGTTTAGATCATTTCTTTAAAATTCATGTTCTATTTTTTATTTTAAAATTTTTTGATGGGTAAATATAAATATCTTGTATAAAGATTTTATATGATAGATGAAAATTTAGCTATATCATTAGATGAAAATTTAGTTATATCAATAGATGAAAATTTAGCTATATCATTAGATGAAAATTTAGTTATATCAATAGATGAAAATTTAGCTATGTCAATAGATGAAAATTTGCCGTATGAAATTACTAAAAGTTTATCGTTTCCTCGATTAGTTGGCTCAGAAGGAGAAAAAAAGGCAGTCAAAGTAGTCGTAGACGAGTTTGAAAAGATGGGTTATAGTACCGTCAATCGCGAGAAATTTAAAACTTCACTATACAATTGGAAGAGGATCGAACTTTTGTTTTTGATTTTGGGAATATTATATATCCTTTTAGCTATATCTCATTACATTTTACCAATTTTCTCGTTGGTTATCATTATTCTAATTGTAATAAGTATAATGAAGTTAAGTAACATTTTAGATTCAACTAAGATAAAATTGATGAAGAATGATAGGTATAACTTCGAAACTGAAAATATTTACGTAAATTTAGAAAGCAAGAATTCTTTGGCCAATCTTATCTTTATGGCTCATTACGATTCGAAATCTCAAGTGTTCTCTTCAATTATTAGGATTTATTTAATAATGGTCTCAATTTTTGGCGGAATAATTCTTTTAGTAGTATTTTTCGTCTTAAGCGTTTTAAAGATGTTTTTTACGTTTAATAATATCACATTGGATAACATCCTTTTAGGCGTTAGCATAGCAATAGGGATATTAGCAATATTGAACTTTTTCAATAAAGTCGGGAATAAATCTCCAGGAGCAACTGATAACGCTACGAGCGTTGGAACAGTCATTGCCCTTTCGAAATATTTTAAGAACAATCCTCTGGAAAATATTGATTTTACGTTTTTAATTACGGGTTCTGAAGAACTTAACTTAGGGGGCGCGATTGATTTCATCCAGAAACACAAAAATGAATTAGATAAAGACATAACATATTTTATAAACTACGATCTTGTCGGTGCACATGGCGTGCTAAGAAACGTTACATCCCACGGAATTCCGAAGAAACAAACCAGTACAAAATTAAACGAGCTATTTAGGAATAGTAGTAAAGATTTAGGGATTGAAATAAAGGAGATTTATTTTCCTATAGGAGCAGCTGGAGATCATATGCCCATCGTAAACTTGGGTTATAAGGCTTGCGTACTTGGTTCTTCTGGATGCATAAAATATGTCCATTCTAAAAAAGATAAGATGAGTTTAGTTTCTAAAAAGGGTTTAAATAACATTTTTAGGTTATCAATTGAGGTTGCAAATAGGTTAAATAAAGAATTAGCTTAAATTGCTTCTTTGAGAAATGATTTCTCTAATCTACTTTTTCTGCCATATATGGTTTCAAAGAAATAATCGCTATTGTATACAAAGGAATTACGGATAGCTCGATAAATATTGAGATCATGAAAGGAGCGCTTGGTCCTAAACTATCCCAAGCCAAGCCTCCTAAAGTTGGACCTAGAACTGCACCTAATAAGCTTAACCACTGTGCAGCACCAAAAACTTTTCCACGGTGGATTTTTGATATTCGACTGAGGACATTTTGTAAAATTAAGTTACCTCCCCAAGCAAAAGTCGCATCAAAAAGTAAAACAAAACCAAACATGAATCCCGATGTAGAATTAATTATAAACCAGGTTGCTAACGCCCCAAAACCGCTTACAACTGCAACCCCTAATATGGGATTTACTTTATCAGCAATTTTACCTAATTTAGGAGCAAATAACAGAGATAATACCTGAGCGGGAAAATAAATCAACATTACAAGAATAGGCATCTCAACTTTCAATTCTTCAATCAAATAAACTTGAAAGAAGGGATAAGCTAAAGATTGATTCATACTACTCACCATAAAGGCAATGGTCAATACGCTGAAACCAAAAAAGAATCCCGTCGCTAAGTTTTTCTTGGATTTTATAGAAGAATCTGGTATCACGGGTTCTTTAGAAATCATGATTGGTTCGACTGAGGATGGAAATAAGTTGAAAATGTGCTTTTCGTATGTGAGTTCTTCGTTGACTTTACGATGAAAAATTATACCTCCAAGAACGTTAGATGCAGCAAACAATATTAGTGGGCTGTAAACCAAAAAAAGATTTTCAGGAGTAAATGTAATTGCTAAACCAAAAACAATTACACTAATAATTGATCCTACCAAATTTCCTTTTCCTATCATTCCAGCTCGTTTTCCGAACGCAAAAGAACGATTTGATTTATTTGACTTCTCAGAAATTAATGTATCTAATGGTGTCCAAAAAAACCCTACAAAAAGCCCTAAAACAAACATCCCAATAGCGAATAATAATAAAGAAGATAATAAAATACCCAGATACATTAAAACATAGCTTGCTCCACGCCCAAAACTCCCTATTAGGATTAAAAGTTTTTTTGAAACTCTGTCAGTTAAATAACCAACAATTGGAGCACTGATTAACCCACCCATAGTCTGTATTGAAAATGTAAGCCCTAACACCGTTCCCGTAGCACCTAATAACTGGATTGTGACGTACGGGATCAAAAATGAGAAAAAGAAGAATCCCATACTGTTCCAAAAGATAATTCGGATCATAGGAACGAAATCTGGAGTAATTTTCGTTGCGATTGCGTTTATATCTGGCTTGCTTTCAGAATCAAAATGATCACCGTT
>JABCSY010000077.1 GCA_018238625.1 Promethearchaeota archaeon | reverse complement strand
TGGGGAATTAATCGTTAATAAAGGAATTACAATTGGATCTTTCAATGAAGAGATTTTGAAAGAGATAATTAACCAAATTTAAATTTCTCTGATATTTTTAGAAGTTAAAAAAGTTTTTTTATTTGCGTGTTCCCGCTTACTCATGTCTTTCAAGAGCTTTGAATAGTTTTCAAGCTGCCTTTCAATAGCATTTTTTGAATGATATTACATAAAGTCTGAAAACACGAATATTTTTAAGATTTCAAGTAATTTATTTTATTTATGAATCTAAATCTTAAAAAATTTGACATCTTTTATATAATTGGACTAGTTGCAACTACTATTTTTATGATTCTTCAATTGATCTTTGGATTTATTGAGTTGAATATTACTTTCTTAATTTTCTTTTGGACAATGAAGCTTCTTTCTGGTTTTGGTTTGATATTAACTGTAGCAAATGGTATTTTGTTGATTCTAAATCGTTTTACTGAAAAATTTAGTAAAAAAGACGTTCAGGTTCTTATAATTATTCAGGTGATAGTCCCAGGAATTCTAGTAGGATACGCTATTTATAGCATAATTTCAAGCTTACCTCCCGTAACACCTAAAACAGGTATACAATATTGGTTTGATCTTCTATTATTTCTTTACGGTATTATCTCTTTAATGCTATCATTATATATAGTTCCCTTAATTAGAGAAGAATTTCAGGAAGCTGTAGACACGGGAATAATTAAGCGTGTGAAGAGAGGAACAAAAAAAATAGGAAGAAAAATGAAGAAAGGATACTTTAGTTGGAGAGGAAAGTATGCGAAAGTTCAAATTCAAGATCAGATGACATTAGGAGAAGTTTTAAACATCTGGAGAAATCAATTTGCAGTGTATCTGCTTATCCCGATTGCCATAGGTTCCCTTGTCTTTACACCTATAACATTTGTCTGCGTAATCTTTTGGCTAAAAATAATTGTTTTTGATAAAGGCGAGCCTAAGTTTTATGAAAGAATAGCTTTACTTATCTCTACGATTTGGATCACAACAATCACATGTTTGGCTTACACCTTCAAACTTGTATTCTTTACATCTATCGAGCCATTTTACTGGACTATTCAAGTGTTTTACTTAGTTGGAATTGTTATATCCACGGGTATATTCATTCATCAATTCATTAAACTTAAAGGGATAACAATAAAAAAGATTAAGAAAGAAATCCATGAAAGAAGAGCGGCAGATGATATTGAAGAAACAGATTAAGTTAAATCTATTTTAAAAATAATTAATTAATTCTATTTTTTATTTTATGCTCTAAATTTTTTAGAAACCACTTCCTATATATATTTAGATTTTAGATATGTGCCAATTATTTAAAAAAATCACTGAAATTAGATATGCATTTTATTGAACGATTAATTCAGTCTATAAAGGATAAAAAAAGCGTAGTTTGTATGGGACTTGATCCCAGAATGGATAAGCAAGGCGAAATTCCTAAGTACTTAATAGATGAATTAAAAGATCCGAGTAAAATAATTCTAGAATTTAACAAAAATCTTATTGATCACACATCTGATTTAATTCCCGTTGTAAAACCGCAGATCGCATTTTACGAGAAATACGAGGCGTTAGCAGCGTTGAAAGAAACGATAAAATACGCCCATAAAAAAGATTTACTTGTCATTTTAGATTCAAAGCGAAACGATATTGGCTCAACTTCGGAAGCGTACGCGTATTCCACGTTTAAAGTTTATAATGCTGACGCTTGTACAATAAACGCGTACCTTGGATTTGATGGAATTAAACCCTTTTTAAGTTATAAAGAGAAAGGTCTATTTATCCTAGTAAAAACTTCAAACCCTAGTAGTAAAGATTTTCAAGATATCTTTAGCGCTAGAATTCTTAATGTTCCCGACTCTGACGTTGAAGTCATAGTAGACCATATAACACTGGAAAGAAATTATATCCACATGGCAAAACTAGTTTCTAAGTGGGGACAAAACCTTGAACAAATTTCTAATTTTCATAATTTGGGAGTAGTAGTAGGAGCGACTTACCCACAAGAATTAAAAGCAATAAGGAAGATAGTCAAAAACTCCTATGTGTTAATACCGGGGTTTGGAGCTCAAGGGGCTCAAGCGAAAGAAATTAAACATGGTTTTAGCGATAATGGATTGGGGGGAATTGTAAATTCGTCAAGAGGGATAATATATTCATACAATAAAAAAGAACTATTCTCTCCTGACAAGTATGGTGAAGCTGCGAGAGACGAAATCATTGATATGAACAAAAAAATTAACAAAGAAATTAATTTGTGATAATAAATTATTAAAATCCCGTGGGACCTGAGAGAATAGATCCCATATTAGCCATAATAAAGACGATTGGAAGGAGTATTATCGATACTACGATTAACGAACGTTTAAGGCCAACTTGATGTATGACATTAATTACGTTTAAGTCAATAAAAGTACAAAGAATTATTATCGGGATGACTACTTCAGGGTCTCCATCGAACTTCCCTGCGAATCCTAACAAAAACATGGGAGAACTAATAATAAAAATTACTCCAAATTGAATTAGAAAACTTACTGCGACCCATTTCATTCTTGTTCTTTCACGAGCTTTGGTTATTTTTAACCCGAGTTTTAATAATAAGATATCTCCACCCGCAAAAGCTGCCATAAGGATTAGAGACAAAGTTTCCTTATCTATAGGACCTCCCATTTGTAATAAATTTAATAACATCTCTATCTCAATAACCGTAGAAGTTCTATTTAAATTTGATTTAATCGAACTTTTTTTATTCAATTGTTTAAAAAACACATAAAAGATTTTTGAATTAAAGTTAATTTTTTTAATCAGTTATTTTAAATTAGAATAAAATATTTTAAATTCATAACAACTATTATTACAAATTATTGGAGGAAACTAACAAAAAGGAACAAAAGTGATTTATGCAATGGTAGAAACTGAAATTACAAATGATGAACCGAGAATCTTCGTGGCAGTATGCCAATGAGGAATTAATATTGCCGAAATAATCGATACAAAAGCTCTATCAGAATATTCAAAAACGCTTCCAAATGTAGTTGAAGCTTTAGACTATATATCCATGTGTACTCAACCAGGTGCTGAATTCATCAAAGAAAAAATGATCGAGAACAATGCTAATAGGTTAGTTATGGCGTCTTGCACCCCAATAACTCACGAACCTGTTTTTAAAAGCGTACTAGAATCTATGGGTTTGGACCCTTCTTACTTGGAATTCGTGAACATACGAGAACACGCGAGTTATGTCCACAAACAAGATAAACCAGGGGCACAAAGAACCGCTGAGGATCTTATTCGGTCTGGCGTTGCTAGGGCTAGTGTTTTAGAAAAAATCCTAATCAAAGAGGTAGATATCACTAAGAAAGCCTTAATTATTGGTGGTGGCGTAGCAGGACTATCAGCAGGAATAGATTTGGCTGAAGAAGGTTTTGAAGTCCATTTGGTTGAGAAAAATCCGACAACTGGTGGAAAAATGGCTATGTTAGATCGAACATTTCCCACTGACGATTGTAGTATATGAATCCTTGGCCCTGTTATGCTCGAAGCAGCAAGAACTCCAAGGTTAAACATATACACTTATAGTGAAGTGGAAGAGATTTCTGGATTCGTTGGAAACTTCGATGTTAAAATCCGTAAAAGGGCAAGGTATGTCAATAACGACTGCAATGGCTGCGGTGCTTGCTTTGAAGTGTGTCCCGCTTACGGATACGACGAATTTAACGAAGGAATGAACCCGAGAAAAGCAATTTACCTTTCGTTTGCTCAAGCAGTACCTTCGATAGCCCAAATTGATATGACGCGTTGCATTAAATGTGAATTGTGTAAAGGCGTTTGTGAAGTTAAAGCAATTGATTTTGATCAAGAAGATGAAATTGTAGATGTTAAAGTTGGCTCAGTAGTAGTAGCTACAGGATGGGACGAGTACGAACCAGAAACGGGTTATTTAGGTTACAATGTCTATCCAAATGTAATAACCCAAATGAAGTTAGAAAGGATTCTTGCGCCTAACGGACCAACCGTTGGACATTTAGTTCGCCCTTCTGACGGAAAAAAACCTGAAAAAATACTATTTATTCAATGTGTCGGGTCGAGAGATTTAAACATGAATACTTATTGCAGTGCCGGAGTATGTTGTATGGTTTCAATTAAAAATTCTAAACTCATAAAACAACATTATCCTGAAATGGAAATCTCTGTTGCCTACATAGATATTCGAGCCGCTGGAAAAGATTACGAAGAGTATTACACCGCATCACGAAAAGAAGGTATTAGGTACATTAGAACTAATGTCTCAAAAATTCAAGAAGACCCAGAAACTCAAAATCTTAAAATAATTATCCAAAACACGCTTAGTAGCACAAGATTAAAAGAACTTGAGTACGACATGGTAATTCTATCGTGCGCTATGGTGCCCGCAAATGGAGTAGAAAAAATTGGTAGAATCTTAAAGCTTGAAACGAGCCAAGATGGATTCTTCAAGGAATTTCACTCTCGTTTAAATCCAATTGACACCAAAATTCCGGGTATAGTACTTGCAGGAGCTTCTCAAGGTCCTAAATCTGTAGCTGAATCAATAGCTCAAGGGAGAGCGGCAGCTTCTTCTTTAGCACGATTGATGGGAAAGGATAAATATAGGATTTTATTAATTCGAGCTACTGTAGACAAAGATAGATGCGCGAAGTGTGGACTGTGTGAATTAAATTGTTCTTACGATGCAATTAAGACTTTAGCTGACGGAGCAGATGTAAACGAGATATTATGCCGTGGATGCGGTTCGTGCTTAGCCAATTGTCCTTCTGAGGCGATTACGCTAAGATACTACCGTGAACCTCAATATGAAAAACAAATCGATGCTATTTTAGAAGAGATATAGAGAGGTGTAAAAAGTGGCGACAAACGATAAAGACCAAATAAAGATTTTAACATTTATGTGCTGGAAATGAGGTTATGGTGCTGGAGATATGGCTGGCACGATACGCGCTCAATACCCTTCTACGATTAGACCTATAAGAATCAACTGTACTGGACGCGTAACGCCTTCACTTATGATGCGTGCGATTGGAAAGGGTGCCGATGGAGTAATTGTTGCTGGATGATACGAAGGAGAATGCGATTATGAAACGGGTAATTTAGTAGCAGCAAAAAATGTAAAGTATGCGAGAGAAATTTTAAAAACTACGGGTATTTCACCTGATAGAATCCAAATGTTCCATTGTACCGCAGCTGAAGGTCAAAGATTTCAAGAAGAAGTCACCAGAATCTCAGAAATAATCGAAAATTTAGGCAGCAATCCAATTAAAGAATCTCTGCGTTCAGAAATGAAAAAAAAAGATTCAAAAGTAGAACAAAAGAAAAATTAAACCGAAGGAATGACTCTTGCGAGAAAAAATGAGTCGCAAGGCGACGAACCATTAGCTATGGTTTCGGAAATTATTATTTCTATAATAATTTTTATTATTTATTTTAAATTAATAGAATTTGAAGTTTAAAACTATTAAACTTATAAATTGTAAGACAAAGTATAAAAACACATCTTTCTAGTTAAACTATAATTTCAATTTTGTTTGAAATTCAAAAAAAAAAAACAATTTTAAAAAACAAATAAGTGAATGAATATGGGAGAAACTTCTAAAGTAGGAATATCTGCATCTAAAGTTGTAGCTCTTATTGGTGCGTTAGTCGTTATTCAAGTAAGTATAGGATATTTTTTCACAGCAATCCCATTGAATATAATGTATGGAATAATAGGACTAATCTTTGCAGCAGTGATGTTCATATCATTAGAAATCGTGGATTTTAAGAAAGTGAACATTCCTTTTTTATGGTGGGTATTGTTAATTATCGGGCTTATCTTAATATTATTTGAATTTGCTGCTGGATCCTCTTATCTTGGAGGCATTTTAGTTTTAATAGCAGCATTACTAGAATTTTTAAGCCAGAAGAAAACTTACGCAGAATCGAAAATTGTCGCTTTAATTGGAGCATGTTATCTAATATATGAATCTGTAATGCTATTCCTTTCTGGTTCACCTACAAGTATAGCCCTTTCTATTGTTGGATTCGTTTTTGCAATAATATTAATTTTAACTTTGCAAAATAAAATAGATGTAAAGGTGTCCTATGCATGGTGGGTCGTTCTAATAATTGGTTTTGTAGTATTTACGTGGGTGACGCCCGTTAGCGGAACAATTATTATGGTGGCATTTATCCTTATCCTAATGGCTTTTTAATCCATAATTAAAAATCTTTTTTTTATTTTTTTATTTTTTTAAAGGTTTATTCTTTGTAAGATTATAACAGAAAATTCGGACTATTCACTTAATTTTTAATTTCACAATGAATTTATAATAATAATAGTGATTTTTTAAATTCTTGAAGAAAGCGTTGAAAAAATGGGAAAAAATCAAAGATTAGTTGCCGAAAATCAATTTTTAAGAGCTGAGCAACTGTTTAAGGCTAGACAATTTAAAAAAGCTGGTAATAAATACCATGTAGCGGGAAATTCGTATATTAAGCTAAATGAATTTGAAAAAGCAAAGGTCTGTTTCATTAATGGTGCAAAATCGTTTATAATGTTAGAGAAATTTGAAACTAGTATAGAGTTATTGAGACAATCTGGAGAGGTTTGTCTACACAATAGCAAGTTTTTAGAAGCTAACCAAATTTATAAAGAGATCTTTAACTACATTCCTAAACTGAAAAATAACAGCGATAGGGATTCAAATTTTGTTATATTTTCGGTATTATCGTATTTATGCTCGTTTGCTAAAGGTTCTCCTGATGAGGGTTTAGATTTTATAAAAAGAACTAAAAAAAGAGTTGATAATGAATATTTTAAAGAACATTCTCTAATAAAGCTCGTTTCTGAACTAACAATAGCGCTAAGAGATAACGATCCAAAATACCTCGATAAAATTAAAAACAATGTTGGACGCTATAAATTTAGAGATGCTGAATTGAAATTGTTAAAGAACGTATTACTATTAACAAAATTTAAGCTTTTAATAAACATTACATTTAAATTAGATAAAGAAACATACACGACTAAAGAAATTATAAATTTGAAATTGGGTTTTGATACTTCAAACCTTTTACAAATTTTAAAAGACTCTTTTTTACATTATGATTTAGACGAATTCAATATAACAAAAATAGTGGTAAATCTCTCAGATAATTTGGCTATCAGTAAAAAATCAAAAACTCCCTTCCAAATTGAAGTTGGAAAACAAACACCATTAGAGTTCACATTTAAACCACATTTTCAAGTCGATAATCCAAGAATAGGTCCTATGTTTTTAACATGTGAATTAAACAACAATTTGATATTTATTTATGAAACTCAATCGATAAAACCGCATCTAATTTCTCCTCCTGCTACTTTAAACACATCGATTAAGAATTTAAGACCTCCTCTCATTGGTAAAACTTTTCCCTTGGAGATTGTGATTGAGAATAATGGTAAAGGGGAGGCGTTAGATGTAAAGATTGATGTCGAATTTCCCGAAGATTTGAAAGTTATGAGGGGTACTACTAATAAACAAATCTTTTCGTTGAAGACGAATGAAGATTTAAAATGGGAAATTAGTCTTAAACCTATTGAAGCAGGAGACTACATAATTAAAATAAATTTAAAATTTATGGACTCTGATCAAAACAAAATAGAAGAAACAAAAGATTTTCCATTCTCTATAAAATTATAACGCTTTTCTTTCAATTATATTTGAATTGGTTCTTTTGGAACGACAGTAACTTGCTCGCACTCATTTTTACCGATTATTATATCGTCTTCTAATCTAATCCCCCATTTACCTATCCAGTATAAACCGGGTTCGTTAGTGTATACCATATTTTCTTTAAGTTTATATTTGTCAGGCATTTTCCAACTTATCCTTCCCCCAATGTCATGCGCTTCAAAACCTAACGAATGTCCTAATCCATGAAAAAATAGTTTTTCATGATCGTACCCCTCTTTTGATAAATATTCGCGACATTTTTTGGCGGGTATATTGTTTGGGGTACCGTCAGTAAAGTATTTATTTGCCACTTGTTTCGACTCATAAAGAGCGTGATACGCGCGAATAAATTCTTCCGTAGGATGTTTCCCGACCCAAAATGTCCAAGTTATGTCAGAACACATCCCATCAATTTGCAAACCAGTATCTATCAATAAAACTCCTTGTTCAATTTTTTTCTTGGAGGTATTGTGGTGTGGATCGGCCGAATGAGCTCCAGTTGCGACAATCGTTCCAAATGATGGTTTTCCTAACTTCATATATTCGTATTCTATTTTTGCTTTGATTTCATTTTCCGTAATACCAACTTTAACCCAATCCGGTATCGTCTCTAAGATTTCCATAGTTGCTTTACAGGTGTTTCGTAAATCCTTTAATTCTTCTGATGATTTAACGCTCCTTAAATTATCTATTATTGGTGCTGCTGAAATGAACTCCGTTTGAGGAGCCAACTTTTTCAACGAAAAATAATCTCCAGCACGAATATAATCCGCATATGCCGTACTTTCCGCGCTTAAAATACTTTCTCCAAAATTCAGAGCTATACGTGGTTTATTAATTAATGAACTTAACGATGAAACTAAATCCTTTAGAGTTCTATAGCTTATTACATCAACATCAATTCCTTTGCTTTTTAAAGAACGCTCGATCATAGGTGCTTCCATTTCGACGGCAAGGACTTTATGCTTCCCGTCTTTTGCCACATAGATGTAGTGTCGAGCGTGAGATTCAACGCCTATAAGAAATCGAGAATTAACATCGCTGTCTTCGCTGCAAACAATTAACCAACCATCGCTCTTCAGTTCATGGAGTACTTTTTGAGCTTTTTCGAACTTATTCATATTTCAAATCATTCAATGGTTTTTAATTAATTTTATTAAAATGAATAAATAAAATAATCGAAAAAACCTAATACAATTATAAAATTTTCAATTAAATTTAATTAATCAAGCTCTCTAATTAATAATTAATTACACAAAATTGTGATATTATGAAATTCAAAGTAAAAGAAATTAATTTCGAAACTGGGAATACCAAAGCTATTGTCCTTAATATTAAAGACGCTCAAGAATTAGGACAGAAAGCCGGCGAACGTATTGTCGTAAAAAATCCTCAATCAAAATCTCTTGAAGATAAATATTGGGTGGCAATACTACAAATTGATTATTCTAATTCTTTGGTTCACCCTGGAGAGATCGGAGTTTTCTTAGATATCCTTAAGGAGAAAAAGGATTTAGTTAACAATATGATTATATCCGTTAAACCGGCAGATCCGCCTGATTCTTTTAAATACATTCAGAAAAAAATAAGAGGGGCTAAATTAACAACTGAAGAAATCAATAGTATAATTCAAGATACGATCTCTGGTTCTTTATCAAGAATCGATTTAGCAGCATTTATAACTGCGGTGTCTATAAATGGCATGGATAACGAAGAGATGACAGCATTGACTTATGCTGAAGCAAGAAGTGGAGAGCTATTCGACTTCGGACCGGAAGTTTATGACAAACATTCGACAGGTGGAGTGCCAGGAAATAAGGTTACGCTTATCATTGTTCCAATTGTCGCAGCTGCTGGGCTAACAATTCCAAAGTCATCGACAAGAGCTATAACTTCTCCCTCTGGAACTGCCGATTCTATGGAAGTTCTGGCTCCTATTGCTTTTGATGCTGAAAAATTGAAAAGCATTGTATCGAAAGAAAAAGCGTGCATTATATGGGGTGGAGCTCTAAATACTTCGCCTGCAGATAATATATTGATCGAAATTGAGCGCCCACTCCACATGGATCCAATAGGACTTATGATTCCATCTATACTCACTAAAAAACTTTCTCTTGGAGTTAAAAAGCTCGTATTAGATATACCCGTTGGCGAAGGAACAAAATTTCCTACTCCTGATAATGGGAAACAGTTTGCTTATTTATTTAAAGAAATTGCAAAAAATGTGGGGATTGAAGCGGAGTGTGCCCTAACTCTTGCCCATCAACCAATTGGCCACGCAATTGGCCCGGGATTAGAAGCTAAAGAAGCGTTAACTTTGCTTATGGATTATTCTGCAGGTCCAAATTCTCTGATTGAGAAATCAACCGATTTAGCGGGAATAATACTTGAAATGGGTGGAAAAGCTCAGAAAGGGAAGGGACAGAGCTTAGCCAAAGAGATATTGCGTTCTGGTAAAGCTTATGAAAAAATGAAAAGAATAATCGAAGTCCAGGGTGGAAATCCAGAACTAAAACCCAAAGATATTAAAATAGGCCCCCATTCTAAAGAATTTTTTGCTATTAAAGCAGGGCATATAACTGGAGTAAACAACGCAATTATTAACCGTATAGCTAAAGCTACTGGTTGCCCCCATTCAAAAAATTCTGGTGTTGAGATTTTTAAAAAACAAGGAGCAAGAATAAAGGAAGGAGATTTAATCTTTAAAATTCATTCTAGCAGTCAAAACAAATTAAAAAAAGCCGAGAAAATATATAATGCGACTGGTGGACCTATCATCTTAGGTGGTATGATGATAGAAAGGATATAATTTTTTATTTTAACATCATACTTGAAAAGCTATATATACTAAAAACTCAAATTATAACATATTAAGTATAGTGAACCTAATAAAATTTACAAGTTAGTAAAAGAACAGTAAAGATTTGATTTATTTTGGTAAAATCTAAATTACTTGAGATAATTATACACGAGGAAAAATGTACAGGATGTAGAATCTGTCAATTAATCTGTTCCTCCATATATAAAAATAAATATTCCCCTACTGACGCTTTTATTCAAATTTTTGATGCCTACGAACTAATCCCAAAAATCTCGTTCTTGGATGGATGTACTCACTGCGGGCAATGTGTAAATTATTGTCTGTATGGAGCTTTAGAACTCAAAGAGGGTGAGGAATAACGGATTGGTTTGGTTACACTGGAAATATACTTGACATTGATTTAACGGAAAATAAAGTGTCAATTATTAAAGAAGATGTCAGAGACCTTAAAAGGTTCATTGGCGGATTTGGAATGAATTGTAAACTTTTTGCTGATCGATTCAAACCGTTAACGGATCCATTTTCATCAAAAAATTTAATAATATTTGGAACTGGACCTTTAGTAGGAACTATTGTTCCTGGTTCTTCTCGAACCGTTGCAATTTCAAGATTTCCAGCGACCGGAGCCATAGCTAATTCTTGCGGAAGTATGAGCTTTGCGTTTAACCTGAAGCAAGCGGGATTTGATCATATAATTGTAACTGGGAAATCAGAAAAACCAGTATATTTACATATATCTGACGATCATGTTGAATTAACTAAAGCTAAAGTAATATGGGGTAAAGATATTGTTGAAACAACTAATTATTTGAAGAAGAAACATGGTGAAAGTGGAGTAATTGCTATTGGTCAAGCGGGAGAAAATCTTGTTAAATCTTCGATGACGCTAATAGATAAAACCTCAACTTTAGGGCGTGGTGGACTTGCTGCAATTATGGGGTCTAAAAACCTTAAAGCTATTTTGACTCAAGGGACAAAAGGGATTCCAATAGCAGAACCAAAAAAATTTAATAAGCTGTATAATAGTCTGATTGAGCGTATCCGCAAATATCCTCATAGGGATTCTTGGATTGAATTAGGTATGTTAAGAAGCTTGCCCGTTGGCATGTTCTTAACCGCAAAAGGACAAAAGAAAAAAGCTCGCCAATGTAGCGATAGGATGTACCTAAAAAAAATGAAAAAAAGACGTATAGCTTGTCCATCTTGTCCTATGGCTGATAAAGATATTCTTGAAATACGTGAAGGAGAATATAGCGGTTTGATTAATTACACATCCTCAATAATTAACCCCTTAATGATGTTTACCGTTGATGGGCTAGATACATACGACCAAGCAATAAAAGCGTTTGATCTAATAAGTAGATATGGATTGGATTCATTAACTATGACAGCGCTGTTCGAATTTATAAGTAAAATGAATGAACGAGGGATCCTCACCAATGAAAAGTTAGGTATTGAGTGGAAGCAAGATTTTAAGACTTTTCAGCACCTTATTGATATAATCGCAAAAAGAGAAGGATTTGGAGATATATTAGCAGATGGGTGGAAAAAATTAGCCGGAGAAAATAAAACTTTTTCAAAAGAAATGCTTACAGTGAAAGGTTTAGATATTATATTCGAACCTAGGTTTTTGCGATTAGGAACAATGGAATTTGAACAAGTAGTAAACCCTAAAGGCGCTCATGTAGCTTCGGGTGGATCACCGACTTATGTTGGCGCTGGAGGATCTCCGGATAAAATGAAAAGCCATTTTAATAGGATGGGTATTCCCGAAACCGCTTTCCCTAGAATATTTAGTCCTCCCAAAAAAGGAATGGGCGTAAATGTTGGACGGTTAACCAGATACTCTGAAGATTGGTACACCGTACTAACCTCTCTAGGATTGTGCGCTAGAGCTCAAATGAATAGATTTTTTAGTTTAGAATTAGTAACCGATTTATACAATTTAATTACCGGATTCAATTTACATCAAGAAGAATTAAGACTATCAGCTGAACGTTCTTGGAATTTATTGAAGTTAATGAATTTAAAAGAAGGTTTTTCTCGAAAGGACGATAAATTCCCTAGCGGATGGTTTAAACCCTTAAAAATTGGAGAAAATGTACTTAAATTCCAAGATTTCTACGGAGAAGTAATTATTACTCAAGATATTGCCAATCAATTACTAGACGATTATTATGACGAACGAGGTTGGGATAAACAAAATGGTCTCCCTACAATAAGTAAAATTAAAGCGCTAGCTTTAGAGAAATATTTTTAGATCTATAATAATTATTTTTTAATAAAAAATGAAATTAGAAATTTAATGTATTAAAATAAAAAATTTAAATAATTACACCAAATTTCGAGAATTAATGGAATTATCTCCAAAAATAATTAATAAAAATTACAAGAACAAGACATTAGATAAAATTTCTGCGATAAATCAATTAATATCGATTATAGACAATAGCGATAATTTAGATACAAGAATTGAAAGCATCAATACACTATCTCAGATTGATGCTAAATCTAATGATGTTTTTAAACTATTAGAAAATTTACTAATTTCAGATTCTCATGAATCGATAAGATTTTATTCGATTAATGTCATAGAAAAATTATTTTTAGATAATGCTTTTGAGCCAATGAGATGGGCTTTGAAACACGAGGAATCTCTAAAATGTTTGTTAGTAATCTCAAAGATATTAGGAAAAATTGATACTCTTCAATCAAAATCTTTGTTAATTAGTAAAATTAAAAAAATAAGAAATGAGAAGATAACTGAAAATTTAAATCTCTTATTCAAAAAAAGAGATATTGAAAGTTTCTCGAGTTTTGAACTCTCACGTATTATCGAGAATTATTTTATTGTATCCGATCTGGAAAAAAGATTTGGTCAAATTAATTTTAAGGTGAAAGAGGGTCTAATTTTTGAATTAGATTTATCTGATGTTAGTAGTCACGTTTTCGGATGGACAATTTTAAACAAATTTCCAGATTTTATGGAATTTTTATCTTCATTAGAATTTCTAGATTTAAAATTTAATAGACTTAATACGATACCTAAAACTATTGGCTTATTATCTTCAATGATTCACTTAGATTTGAGTTATAATAAAATTAAATCAATTCCTCATTCTATTGGTTTATTAACAGCTTTAAATGTGTTGAATTTGAGATATAATAAACTTAAAAGTCTACCCCCTTCTATAGGCTCTTTAAAATCGTTAAAACATTTAGATTTAAGGGCGAACGAATTAACTTCTTTGCCGAAAACAATAAAGAATATATCAAAGTTAGAAGTTTTAGATTTGCACGGAAATGATCTAAGCAAATTGAAGGGTTCTTTCAAGCGAATGACTTCTCTTAAACAATTAGATTTGGGATTAAACAATATAGAAAGACTTCCTAAATGGGTAAAGCCTCTTAAATCTCTTAAAAAATTGGGTTTGGGAGGTAATAAATTGACATCACTTCCTTCTTGGTTTGGGTCGTTGCAATCATTAGAAATATTACAATTATTTGATAATAAGTTGATTGAACTTCCTGAATCAATTGGTAAGATTTCTACGCTTAAAGAATTAACTCTATGGAATAATAATTTAACTACTCTACCTGAGTCGTTTAGCTCGTTAATTAATTTAAAAGTTTTAAATTTAAGTTGGAACCGTTTCGAAAATCTACCCGATTGCCTGGGAGCTCTTAAATCTCTTGAGACATTGAGTTTATGGGGGAATAAATTGAAAATACTTCCCGAATCTCTTGAGAATCTTAAATCATTGAAGATTCTAGATTTAAATTTTAATAATATTGAAGAAACACCCGATTTTTTGTATAAATTAGAAAAAAATGGATTAATAATTTACAAATAGTTGAGGGATTTACATTACGAGACGCACACCAACTAAGATATTTGACGAATTTAACAAAAAAAAAATCGATATATCATCGGCAGTTAAACAACTAATCGCATTAATAGAAAATAGTACAAAAGTTAAAGATCGCTACGAAAGCCTTCAAATTTTAAGAACTATTGGGGATAATTTTGATAATACTAGCGTAAAGAAGGAGAAGATTTTTAGTTTCTTTGAAAATTTACTTATTTCGGACTCAGAAGAAAAAATCAGAAACGAAGCCGCTCTTACTTTAGGGTATAATTTTAAAGATAAAGCGTTGAACCCACTAAGATGGGCTCTTCATCACGAAGAATCTCAAACTTGCTTGTATACAATTTTTAATTCATTAATATCTATAATTAGCAACTTAGAAAACAGAAACGAACGCCTTACAAAACTAATTTTGATCCACGAGATAAAACAAATCGATGATATAGATTTTAAAATCGGCTTTGAGACTTTAAGTTTTTCCAAGGGTGCGAAACTATTTACGCATATGGAATTAACTGACATTTTAATCAATTATTTCACCTTGATTTACTTAAAAAAGACTTATTGGAGATTGAAGTATACTATTGAACGTTGTAAAATTGTGGAGTTAGATTTTATATTTAAAGGGTTAACAAAATTTCCCTCAATAAAACACCTTAAAGCTCTTAAAAAGCTTACTCTAAGATACAACCAAATAATAGAAATTCCAGAGTGGATTAACTCTTTAAATTCGTTAGAATATCTTAATTTAAATGTAAATAATATAAATAAAATTCCTGATAGTATAGGTTTACTTTCTAAACTTAAAGAATTGTCACTTTGGCAGAATGAACTTCAAGATCTTCCAACCTCAATTTGTTCGTTAAAATTATTAGAGCATTTAAATTTACGATTAAACCAACTAACACTATTACCTAATAACATTGGAAATTTAATAAACCTTAAAACTCTAAATCTTCACGATAATAAATTAACTTATTTTCCAGATTCTTTATCATCTCTAAAATATTTAATAGCGTTGAATTTAAGTTGGAATTTATTAACTACTCTCCCTCCTTCAATAGCTCACCTATTATCATTAAAATCGTTAGACCTTGAAAGAAATGAGTTAGTAGACGTCCCACACTCAATAGGATCACTTGCTTCCTTAGAAAACTTAAATTTAAGCGATAATAAATTAGAAACTATCCCTGAAACAATTGGAAAATTAAAAAACTTAAAAATCTTAAACCTTTCAAGAAATAAACTAACTATACTTCCAAAATCAATCTCGTCTCTTGCTCTTTTAGAAGAACTATATTTAGGAGAAAACAATTTTAAGAATTCTCCATCCTTTTTAAAGAAATTAGAGGAAAAGGGGCTCCAGATTTATATTTAAAAAATAGTTTTTTGTGTTTTATCAAGATTTATTGAAATTTATACAAATCTTTAATTTCGTCGACAGTAGTTACATCTTTTTGAGCCTTTTCTGGTCGAAACCGTAGAAAAACTGGAAATCTTAAGGAGAATCCTAAAGAAGGAAATTTATCGCTAATAGTAATTTCATCTCCCATAATTTCGATCGCTACAACCGGTTGAAACCATTGATCTGGTTTATCGGCACACATCACATCGTTAGGTTTTTTATCTACTTCGTACTGCGTCATTTCTTTCATTAAATTTTCTAATATTTCGTCTGTCCAACCTGAAGCAACGCGAGTAAACGCTTTGAAAGTATCATCTTCAGGATCGTAAACCGCTAAGATATAAGCGCTATAAACTCCTTTTCTACGACCTCTTCCATATATCCCTCCTATTATTACGCAATCTATTGTATCGCTTAGTTTTCCCCCTTCTAAACCCTTTAATTTGATCCAGAGAAAACCACGATTTCCTGCTTGATATGTAGAATCCTCTTTAATAGATTTAGCAATAATTCCTTCCGTTCCATTTTTTCGTGCTTCATTAAAAATATCTAATAGTTCTTCTGTTGTATTTATTAAAACGGATTTAACTAAATGTATTTCGTCCCTTTCCTTCACAATTTCTTCTAATTTTTTACGTCGTTCAAGGAATGGTTTTTCTATATAGGATTCGTCTTCAATTTTTAGCAAATCAAATAAAAATAAGCTAACTGGAACTTCTTTTAAAACGTCTTCGACATCATGTTTTCTCCTTCTTTTACTTAAAACCTGAAATGGAAGCATTCTTTCGTAAAAAGCGTCCATAGCAACAATCTCTCCTTCAATAATAGCCTTATTTACTCTCACGTTTTCCCGTACAATTTGACAAACATCTGGATACTGTTCAGATATCTCAAGTAATCGCCGTGAAAAGAGTAAAACATTATCTCCTTGCTTGTGAATTTGTAATCTCTCTCCGTCTAATTTATATTCTGCTATTAAAGGTGAACCTGTTTTTTCAATGATTTCTCCATAAGGAACCCGAGAGGCAAGCATACTTCGAATTGGAACGCCATAACTCACATCAATCTTTTCTACTTCTTCTATTCCCTTTTCTGCTAAGATTCTTGTAATATCTCCCAAATCAGGATGCAAATTGTAGGCTTTTTCAATGCATTCTCTATTTTTTTTAACACCAGTGAACCCTAGAGCTAACCCATCAATAATAGTTAATGTTGATACACCTACTCTTAGAGTTGATGTAATTATACGTAATAGATATTTAGTTTCTAAAGGAGAACTTTTGCTCATTAAACCTCTTAAAATTCCTAGTTTCACGTCCTGTGATCCTGCTCCTTCACTTAAGGCAATTTTCTGTAAAGCCGAATATAATTCCGAAATCTCTAATAAAGATTCATATTTACCCGGTTTATCTTCAAAATCAAATAGAGATTTTTGCTTTTTCTTTTTAGTTAATATTAATTCAGCAGTAGCCCCTATATCTCCAATTTTTATTAGAACTTCTTTAATCTTTTTTTTTTCGATTCCAGAATGAAGAGATAGCGCTTCAATTATCATTTTTTCTGCAAGGCCGATTTTTGGAAATTGTTTTATATTCGAAACTAATTGACCTTGCAACAGATAGATTATTTTATCTAAATCCTTTAAATCTTTATTCTCTTTTATATCTCCAAAAAAAAGTGACAAGATATCGATCATTTCAAGTCTTTTTGGGGTAGCCTCTAAATCAGAAAATAAAACTGCTAATGTTTTGAATTTCATAATTTTACTAAATTATTTTTTTAAAAATAATAAATATAACACTAAGAATCGAAACTCTTATTCTTAATAATAATAAAGAAAATAGCTTAAAATTTAAATTCCAACATATAAAAAATTAGAAAAAAAAGAATTATATTAGTTTTGATAGTTCTACAAATTTCTTTTGGATCTCAGTTTTAATATTTGTAGAGATGCCTGAAAAAGAATCTACTGTAAATTTAATCTTGCCTTCGACAACTGAGAATTCACAAACTCTTCCATCCATGTGCTCGACGGAATAACTCCCATCTTCTTTTACTGAAATCCAAATATCCTTATAGTGATCTAATATCCCCAATAATACAAATCCTATTTTAGCCTGGACGGAAAGACCTAATACAGGTTTAGGCGCAACTTTTGGTTCTGGCGTAGAAACCTTTGTAGTAGAAATTGATGGTTTTACTGTTGGTTTGCTTTCTAAAACAGTATCTGGCTTAATGTCATATTCAGAAGCAAATTTCATTTCTGTCTTTACAACTTTAGGAGTTTCTTGCTTGATTACTGGTTCGGGTTTAGATACAGGTTTTGGTACTGGCTTAGGTTCAGGTTTAGGTATCACTTTTGCAACGGGTTCTACAATTTCTTTTAATTCAAAAGTTATCATAAAATTACCTAATTCTTTATACTCTCTATTTAATAAAGTTTGAAGCTCGTCGTTTAATTCATCGTTTTCAAGGACCCTACCAATTTTCCTTTGATCAACTTCTTTTAAATCTCTAATATCTCTCCCGATTATACTTTTACCGATAGTAAATCCATGCCCTCTTAATGATTGTGCTTGTCTAAGTGCCGTTCTTCTTGAAACCAACCCTTGTTTTGCCCCATACCATAAAAAAAGAGAGGAAGATCCCTCATCTAAGATGATAATATTGCTTTCAGCTGTAAGCTTGCCTTTATTCCATTTTATAGGCTCACTTACTCCACCTTCTAAAACTTGAAACATGATAGCGTATTGCATTTTAAAA
Source organism: Promethearchaeota archaeon (assembly GCA_018238625.1). GTDB lineage: Archaea > Asgardarchaeota > Lokiarchaeia > Sigyniarchaeales > SOKP01 > SOKP01. The sequence continues at coordinate 529 of JABCSY010000077.1, read as the reverse complement.
ACCACTTAATATTGTTATTTATAATATTATAAAATTAATAGTTTTAAAAATTGAGTTTTTTGATTTGTTTTTATAAATTGTAAAAAAAAAAAGATAATTTAAAGGACAGTAAGACTCTAGAAAATCTGTGAATGAGAGGTTAGAAGACAAAAAATAAATGTTATAACATAGTTATATAAAATATTCAATTATTAAGAAATTGCTACCAAATAGTCTATTAAAAAAAAGGTAATCGAGATGGAATTAGAAAAGTTAATTAGAGAAGATCTTCGAAATTATAGCGCTTATGAACCAGAAGAACAACCGGAAGGAGATGGCTGGGTAAAATTAAACTCAACTGAAAACGCATACCCCCCAATCCAAGAAATACTAGATGATTTAAAATTAGCTATAGAAAATAAAGAATTATTACAAAAATACCCCGACCCGATAGCTCTTGAGGTTCGTAAAGCGGTTCTAAATCAACTATTGAGAGACAAAGATACATTAACTAATAGAAATACTGTTTTTGTAGGAAATGGTTCCAGCG
>JABCSY010000076.1 GCA_018238625.1 Promethearchaeota archaeon | reverse complement strand
AGTAAAATTTCTCATTTTTATTGAATAATTATTTTTCTGAAGATTTTTTCGTGTACCAGTAAGATCGTGAGATATTTTTAGTTTATATTGATAGTTCATGAAATTGATATTACTTCTTAGAATTGTTTGGGTAATTTCAATTCCAAAATAGACTTTTTCATCAGAATCATTTAATTGTTGCACTATTTTTTTTATTTCAATATTTAAGAGCCTACCATTTGCTAAATTTCTTAAGAAAGTTGCTACTCTATTATAGAATGCTTGGATGGAAGGTTTTTCATCTTTTGATAATTTAGATCTTTTAAATATATATTCTCCTAACGTTGGACCTTCCAATTGTATTGTTCTTGCACCATCCCTTACATAGAAGATGTTATTGAGAAAGACTGGTAGTGATGATGGTGCTATTTTGATAATGAAAATTTCTTTTCCTTTCAATTCCTCAAAACTTAAATCAAGACTTTTCTTTACCATAATGCCAAAATCAGTTGTTAAAGTATCATCAATATCGATTCGCATCTTATCTTTATTTTCTTGGTTTGTGCTTGCATTATAGTAATATAAATCACGCGCAACTCCTTCAATAGTCCCATCATTAGCAATTCCTATTAATATCAAGCCTCCATCTGAATTAAGCATGCCCGCTACCGCACGGGATACCTCCTTCTTTAAGCTCTTATCCTTCTTTCCCGTTTTCACATTCACGTGAAAAGTTTCTTTAAATTCAACCTTGCCATTTTCACCCTTTTTGACGATTTGAAACACGCTCATCATAACCATTTCTCTTTTTTTTCAGTAATTGAATTTAATAGGATATTATTATTCAAAAAAAATACTATGTTAATGACTCTAAATTAAAACCTTCCATTACATATTTGGAATACTATTTAAAAATTAAAAAGATTATTTTTTCAACAACCTTTTACCTTCAGCAATAAATCTCTTAATATCATTTTCCGAGCATTTAGGTATTAATCCTCTTAATAATTTACTGACTTCTTGCATTTCTTGTGAAGTAGGTCTACGGTTTATCTCAGGATATTCAAATGATTTCCACTGTGGACGATATTGACCCATCAAATTTACAACACATTTCGGAATCTCTTTTGCTATATAATCCAATATTGGCTTAGAACAGCATTCCACGTGATTAGGCATAACTAAGTGTCGAATTATTATTTCCCCACTTCCAAAATCGTGAATTCTTTTAAGATTACGAGTTATTACATCGTAATAACCTTTTATCCCAGAATATTTTTCTCCGCATTCGTTGTTGCCGTACTTAAAATCAGGTAACCAAAAATCTATAAAATCTATGATGAGAGACAACGATTCGTTAGTAAGATAAAAGTTTGAATTCCAGAGTTGCGTAATGTTTGATGTTTGATGTTGAAAACTACCCACAATAGTATGGAGGTTTGGTATAGGATCACCTCCTACATAATTGATATTTATAGCACCTTTCCCAACTAATTTGTCTGCAAGAGCGGCTAATTGTAAAACATCAACTTTTTGAGCTATATCTTCAATATTTCTTCGACCTTTCCAAGCTTGAGAAATGTCGTAATTTTGACAAAAGACGCAACCAAAATTACAACCTTGGAAAAAAATAGTACCGCTTGGTATCAGCGGGGATTCTTCCCCCATATGTAAAAAAGCAGAGGAAACAAACGAGTCTTTCGATATCAGACAGAATCCTTTTTCACCATCTATACGGTTAACCTTACATTGCCTTTCGCAAAAAATGCAGCTCTCAAGATATTTATTTGCTAATTCTTCAGCTAAAGTAATATAGTTTTTAGAGGCAATGCTACGATTTTTAAGAGCTTCAGTTGGTTTTTTTAGCAACTCATTAAATTCTATAGATTTTTTCTTTAACAAATTCTCTAAATGTTCTATAGTATCTTTTGTATCGTATTCACATTTTATACTTTTTGCGATAATATACCTTGAAACTTCCTTATTGTCAATGATCCCTCGATACTTAGGAAATCTTTTGAGCAGTTCTTCGTTTTTCCACACCGAAAACGAGTCTGGTCGAAGAATTCTAACCATAATTAATATATTAGAAATGATTTTTAATATGATTTTCGCTAAATTTATTTTTATAAGTAAGAATGAGAAATGAACGAGGATAGAGTTAAAAAATTAGGTTTCAAATGCTAACCATTTGATGATGTTTGAAAGAAATTTAATATTATCACCAGCATCTAATCCAAAATCATCTTCAATAAGCCAATCTGATGAACCTATAGTCACACATCTCCCGCTGAAAAACTCAGATACACTACAAATAGGCACTAGCCCAATCATTTCTAGATCATTGTCAACTGTATATTTAAATTCTGCTTTTTCGGAAGTAACGATTATGTCCTCAACATCCTCTTCCGTTAGCGTAAAGAAAGTACAGTTTGGTAGGACTACTTCAGTAATCCCTTCAGTTATCGGATGGTTAAATAAGAGATTTATTAGTACGTTTTGTTTTTTGACTAAAAAATGTGAGTGTGATTCTTGAATTACGCCGTTCCAAAATCGTCGCACTCCCGTCATTTTATACAACACCCGAATAGACCCATGCTTCATCGGAATGTCACTATCGCCCCCGCCTCCACTAGTTAAAAAAAGGCTCCCACCACCTCCTACATACCGCTTAATTGCTAGTAATTCGTCCTTAGTAAATTTATCTGCCTTTCCGTCTTTAGTATGCTGAATATTTCCGATAAATAGAATGTCATAATCTTCAAGCGTATCAAAATCTATTGGTCCTTCATTCTTATCGATATAATCGACTTCTAATTCGTCTTCGCTTAAAGAAAAATCGGGAAATTCCTCTATTTGTTCTTTGTGAGAAAGATCAACTATTATACTGTAGGGCATCTTAATGCTTCTCCACGATCTAATTTAGTTTAATTTATGATAAAATATATTTGATTATCCTTGTTTATCCTAAGTTGTTAAAAGTGTTAATTCTTCTAACTAAAATAATATAATTTTTATTTTTAAAGATATGGTATTCTTTTTAAAGGTTTCTAAAAAAAAGGGGCTATTTAAACTTTATCCTTGTGTAATGTTTAAATATTTAGAGGCGAAAAGATAAAAGATAAAAGATAGAAAAGAGAAAATTAGGTTTATTGCTTATCCTTTTATGGAAATGAAGTCTCTTTTTGCTTCTCCTTCTTTTTTGATGATAGCGATATCAATTCCATTTCCAGATGCCATATCTCTTATGATACTAGAGGAGATTGCTTTAATTAAAATTTGCTTTCCTTCTTTAATTGTTAAATTATCTTTATATTTAGCTTCGAGAACGCCATACGAAAAATTTTGACCGCTCCCCACTGCGCAAAACTTCTCGGGCAAAATTGAACCATAAGCACCAATATCCAAAAGAGTAGGACCTTCTTCTTCGGTTACACCCCCAAGTATGAGTCCAACTTGAAAGGGATACATTTTATTCTGGTACAAAATGTTGGCCAGCAATTTCCCAGCGCTTTTAACTTTAATTGGTTTTTCTTGTTTTAATTGGTACAACGAAGTTTCAGCCCGCAAAACATCTATGAGATATTGTGCGTCTGCTACGCCTCCAGCAATAGTCATATACAAGTGTTCTTGAATCATATGCAATTTCTCAGCAGTTTTACTAGCAACAAAATAACCCATTGACGCTCTTTTATCAGTCCCTAGGATTACCGCGTCTTTAACAACTAAACCGACTGTAGTAGTCCCCGTTTTGAAAGCTTGAGTTTTAAGTTTTTGAGTGTTATTGACAATAATATCGGAATCTCTTGAAAAAACCGACTTAGAGGGTATAATTAAATCTTCTTTTCTCATAATTTCTTTAATGGTCTCTTGTTTTAATATTTTTTTTTAATTTTTTATAAATCGTTTTAGTTTTAAACTGATTATTGGTAAAAATTAAGATCTTATTTATTCGATTTTTCTTGAGATTCTTGAGAGGGGGTGCCCTTTTGCCTTGAGTTCAAGCTCATTGAACCACCCAAAAGGAGGTCTAAGCACATTGAACCCATCCTCAACTAGCTTTTTCTCAAGATTCTTTAACGCTTTCAAGCCAAATTCAGGATTACTTAATTCGCCAAATAGATGGGCGAAAGAAAGTACAATTATGTTCGACACTTTGAGTTGAGTAGTGATTTTTTCGATTTCTTTTATAGCTTTATGAATGAACTCTGTACTATCCTCATCTCGCTTTTCTACGCTTATGTATAAGGCAATTACGTTTTCAAATCCATTTTCTCTATTTTCTTCTGTCAATTCTTCAAATATTTTTGAACGGCTTCTCTTTGTCGCCTTAAATCTAAAGTAATCGCAATGAAAAGAAAGAAATCTCATAATATTAATAATGTTTTAATTTTTAATAACTTTAGGGATTGAATTTAGAAGTAAAAACATCCATTTGCTTTCCACGATTATTATTTAAGATTTTAATAGCTTTATCAGTATTGTTTTTATCGTGAATTATCCCTGAGATTGCTAAAGCAACTGCTCTTGGATCGTCATTTCCAGGAAACAACAAATTTCTTCCAGCTAAACACCCTTTTACGTTTTTCCCAGCAATTAATCCCATTTCAAAAATTTTAAAAAGATCTATGGGGTTACCAGTACTTTCACCACCTAGAATTAAAATAGGGTTGGTTGCACTTTTAGCAACAGATTCAAACTTATCAACATATGGCACTTTTAACCAAGTGTTTACCGAGCTCCCTCCCAATGCTGTCGCAATTCCAATAGTTTTAATCATTGCTTCTGCATTCTTGTTAACCGTATAATTACTGTCTTGATCGCGTGTTACCGGGAGCGCTTCTATAAACGAGGGTATGTTGAATTCGTTACACCGTCTAATCATTTTCGAACATAACACCAAAGTCCTTTGGCTATATTTCGCCATTTTCGTCTCGAAATCTAACCTGACCATCATTTTTGCGCCGTCCAATTTTAATTTCCTGATATCATCAATAGTATAAGCAGTCACAGGGTCGTACATCTCGAAGGGAGAGCCTAAAAGACCTCCTCGATTCGTACTTCCTATAAGTATTTTGTTATCGAGGAAGCTTTTCCCTCCTAATTGTTTAAAAAGATAATTCAATATAAACAAATCATCCATTATATCAGGAGTTGTCATGATACCATCTACTTGATTAAGCGTAAGAACGCGAAGTATCCTCCCCAAATATTTGTGACGATCACCCATTGCTATGCTATTCGAGTCAATCTTAGTAACGCCCCTTGCGGGATGATCAGCGGCAATTATAACGAGTTTTTTGTTCCAAGGATACTTTCTTTTAGCGCGATTTTTATATTCCTTTTCAAGAATCTCGTTTACTTTGCTGAGTCTTACTTCAATTATCTTGTAAAAAATATCTTCTGGAAAAAAAAGTTTAGTCTCAAATTTATACGAACCAATGTCATTAGCCATTTGTTTCAAACCGATTCTTTTTTAATTTAAAGAATGAATGAGATAATATGAATTAACTGCCTAATTTTATTTTATGTCAGAAATAGAATCTATTTCCCAAAGATAATTTTTTAGATCAATTTTGTAATTATCTCTAAACACAACACCTTCTTTTTCTAACAAACGTTTTTGGTACTCTCGATCATCAAAAGATTTCATGGATATTTTTCCTAGTGAATTTATAACTCGATGCCATGGGAGGTTGTATTTTTTTGATGAGGAGTGTAATAGCCACGAAACTTGTCTGGCACCTTGCGGGTTACTTGCTAATTTAGCGATCCTCCCATAAGTTAGGACCTTCCCGCTAGGTATATTCTTAATTATTTTGATGACATCTCGAGTAAAATCGGTTGTAATATAATTCACCTTTATTTAGAAGACATATTGCAAAATTAATTAATTTAAGAATAATTATTAATTCTTGATTAAATATCATTCTATAAATTAGATTTACATCCTAAAGAATAATTTAAAACTAAAAAAAAATCCATAGTGATTCTGAATTTTGAAAGAAGAATCGGACCATAAGTTTGATTGGGAAAACTCTAGAATTTTTGGTATAAATAAAGAACCTGCTCATGCAACTTTAATTCCATTTGGAAGTAAAAAATTAATATCAAGAAATAGTAAGGAATTAACTTATATCAAATCTCTTAATGGAATTTGGAAATTTAACTGGGTTAAAATACCATCAGACCGACCAAAAGATTTCTATAAAGTAAATTTTGATTCGAGTAATTGGAAAGAAATCGATGTTCCAAGTAATTGGCAGATGCGAGGGTATGGGATACCGATATACACTAATGTTAAGTACCCATATAGCATTAACACTAAAGACATTCCTAGCATTGATCACAATTACAATCCCGTAGGTTCTTATCTAAGATTCTTTAATATTCCCTCCAAGTGGAAAGGACGAGAGATTTTTATTCATTTTGGAGGTGTTAAATCTGCTTTCTACATATGGATTAATGGAAATAAAGTTGGTTACAGTCAAGGAAGTATGACGCCAGCAGAGTTTAATATTACGAAGTTTTTAAAAAAAGAAAATAATATCCTTGCAGTTGAAGTTTATAGATGGTCTGATGGCTCATACTTAGAAGATCAAGATATGTGGAGATTTAGTGGGATATATAGGGAGGTTTATCTTTTCTCAACCCCAAAAGTTCATATTAGAGACTTCTTTACTCGATGTGAACTAGATGAAAATTATGAAGATGCTCTATTAAAAGTTAGAATAAATATCTCTAATTATGGAGAAAATGATGTGGACCAGTTTAATGTGGAAATTGCATTAATAGATGCAGAGCAGCAAATTATTGGTCCCGAAATTCTTATGAGTAAGACTTTTAGTATAAAATCTCATAGTGAATATATAATAGAATTGCAAGCTGAGATTCAAAACCCGAAGAAATGGACGGGAGAAACGCCTAACCTTTATGATTTAATTTTACAACTAAAAGATTCGAATAATGATACTATTGAAGTAGAACATTGCAAAATTGGTTTTAGAAAGGTTGAAATCAATAACAATGGTAGCTTGCTTATTAATGGAAAATCTATTATTCTTAAAGGCGTAAACAGGCATGAGCACGATCCCGACGAAGGACGAGCGATTCCTTATACAAGGATGGTTCAAGATATTATATTAATGAAACAAAATAATATAAACGCAGTTCGAACTTGCCATTATCCAAATCATCCAAAGTGGTATGAATTATGTGATGAATATGGGATTTATGTTGTAGACGAATGCAATTTAGAATCACATGAACTACGAGAAATTCTGCCAGGAAACGATCCTGAGTGGACAGATGCGTGCGTAGATAGAATGGTTAGTATGGTTGAAAGGGATAAAAACCATCCTTGCGTTATAATATGGTCTCTTGGTAACGAAGCGGGAATAGGAACAAATTTTAGAGAAATGAAAAGCGCAACAATTAAAATTGACGATACCCGGCCTATTCATTATGAAGGGGACTACAATCATGATATACCAGATATGAAAAGCTTTATGTATCTTTCACCCAAAAATCTCGAAAGAAAAGCGAAATCCGCTCTAAAACGTGGAAAGTTAAAAGCAGTTGTGTTATGCGAATACGCTCATGCTATGGGAAATAGTTTGGGAAACTTTCAAGAATTTATGGATGTATTTGAGAAATACGACAATTGCATTGGAGGTTTTATATGGGATTTTATTGATCAAGGGTTGCGCAAGGTCAGTGAAGATGGGAAAGAGTTTTGGGCTTATGGAGGCGATTTTGGGGACGAACCAAATGATCGTAACTTTTGTATTAATGGAATTGTGATGCCTGATCGAAAACCTAACCCAGCTTTGTATGAGGTTAAAAAAGTATATCAAAATATCGATGTTTTGCCTGTAAACCTATTGGAGGGTGAAATTAAGATTCATAACAAATATAATTTTATTAACATCGATTTTGTCGAGATTAAATGGGAAGTAACTGCAAATGGTCAAAAAATACAAGAAGGCTTTTTAGATCGGTTTCAAGTAGAACCTGGAAGATTAAAAGGCGTAAAAGTTCCATTTAAGATCCCTAAAATCATATCAAATACAGAATATCATCTGAAAATCATTTTCATTCTTGCTAAAGATTCATTGTGGGCAAAGAAAGGTCATATTCTTGCTTGGGACCAATTTAAAGTCCCTTACAATGTCCCAATAACAGCAGAAGTAAAATTAGACGACGTTAGAATTGAAGAATTGGAAGATTGTTTCATAATTAAGGGTAAAACTTTTAAAGTTAAACTCGGAAAGATAACAGGAGCAATTGAACATTTATCTTTTAGAAATTTAGATATAATTTCAAAGCCTTTGATCCCTAATTTTTGGAGAGCTCCAACGGATAACGAACTAGGCTTTGTAGATTTTACTGATGTAAAAGTTACAGGAATTGATAGAACTTGGAAAAAAGCAAGTGAAACAAGAACTACAATAAATATTAATTACGAACAAATAAACTCTAAAACCATTCGCGTTTACGTCAAAACTCAAGTAATTAATGCTGAAAAACCACTTGATACAACATATACGATTTATGGAAATGGAGATATCTTAGTTGAAAATAAGTTTACTCCCAGTAAAAATATGATTAGGTTTGGTATGCAGATGGAAATTTCTGGAGAATTTAATAGAATGACTTGGTTTGGTAGAGGCCCTCACGAAACCATGTTAGATAGAAAGACCGGAGCTGCTGTTGGGATCTATTCTGGATTTATAAAAGATTTGATCCACCCCTATATTAGACCACAAGAAAATGGAAATAGAACTGACGTTCGCTGGGTTGCTATGACTAATATAGAAGGATCAGGAGTACATATATCGGATTTCGGCGGATCTAACTTAAGTATAAGTGCGTGGCCATACACAATGAAAGATTTAGAAGAAGCAAAGCACAATCATAATTTACCTCAACGTGAACATATCACGCTCAACATCGACTATAAACAACAAGGAGTTGGCGGTGATATCCCAGCATTAGCACTTCTTCACAATAAATACAAATTAAAGGCAAAAAATGAATTTAAATATTCTTTTGTTATAAAACCGTATTCTAAAAGTATGGGAGATTATAATTCCGTAGTCCAAAATAGACCTCCTAAATTATAGAAATAGTAGTAATTTATTTTTAATCTGAAAAATCTTTAATTTTTATAGGTTTTCCTCCGGAACGCGCCGATTTAGACGCAGCAATTCCCGATAAACAGAAATTAGCAGCTATTTTTGCGTGAATGGTCGGTTTTACGTGATTATTGATGGCTTGCAACCAATCTTCCATAATACGAACGGAAGAACCGTAATGTAAACCTTCAACTGGAGGTATTACTGTTGATAACTCGTTATTATCAACAATTTTTGATTGTCCTTTTCGATGACGACTCTTACTTATTTTATGGCCATCAGTTAGAAATAAACGCCCTGGTTTCCCTATTTGATAACATTCGTATGTGCCTAAACTACCGGTAACTTGAATTATAAGGCGAGAAGGTTCTCTGGCAAAAATATAAGCGTTAGCGCATTTTGCAATTGCTCCTGTTTCTGTTTTAAATAAACCTACTTGAAAAGCTTTAGCAGGATGGCAGATTGGATTTGTTTGATAACCACCAATATCATTTGCGTAGCTTACAACTTCAACGAATGGCATAGGTTTTTTAATTCCACCTAACGCAACTTGAGCAGGACCAATCGTGTGGGCGTACATTAAAGGATCGAATAATTGATACCAAGAATCTATACGTGGCGTGTCAACATCGCCAAAATTCCCTTCTCTCCACCTATAAGTTACATCGTGCAAATATTCAGATTCCGAATAAACAATTGGACCAATCTTGCCAGAGGATGCAAGATGTCCCGCAAATAAAACTTCTGAGTAAAAGCAGTAATTTTCTCCAAGTTGATAGACTTTTCCTGAATTTTCTTCGGCGTTTATAATTTTTCCAATATTTTTTTCATTAATTGTCATAGGTACTTCAGAAAATACATGTAACCCCGCTTCCAGTGCCGCAACGGCTTGCTCTGCGTGATATTGAGGGGGACTACTAATTATAACAGCATCCAGATCAGCTGTATCCAAAAGATCTTCAAAAGATTTAGCTACTTTTATGCCTTTAATTTTATTAAGCATCAGATTCGCATTAGGATCTGGATCGAACCCAACTATCCATCTTGTACGCCCTATTAATCTCGGATGATTTTTTAGCTCTGATATATGACCTAATGCATTGAGACCATAACCTATTAAGCCATACCGTAATGCTTCTACCATATTCTATTATATTATATTATCTTAACTGTTTGTTAAAAGTTTATAAATTTCTATAAAATTTTTTGTAAAAAAAGCAAAAATCTTTACTCTCTCCAATTTTAAATGGGCTTTTAACTATTTTAAATATAAGGACAGTATTTCGATGAAAACAACTAGTAAATTCCGATTGCATCCCACAGCTTCGCAAGAGCAAAAATTACACGAAGTTTTCACAATTTACAATAAAATCAAGCGAATAGGATATACATTATTGTGCGGATTAAGGGATGTAGACTTACCGAAAAATGAAAGGCGGAAACTAGTCCAACCCAAATTAATGGAGCTTTGTCACAATAATCCCTATGTAAATAGCATCCTAATCGACTGCGAAGCTAAGTTAGCCCAGCAACAAGCGTGGTTTGAGAAGCGAGAAAGATTCTTTGTTAAACAAGTTAAGACGATCGAGAAGAAAATAGATTGGATTAAAGAAAAAGATAAGAAGGATAGACGGTTAAAAGGACTTTACTCTCGGTTGTCATCGGTCCGAAATAAATCAAACGCTCTTCACTTCAAGCCCGTTGTATTTGGCACGAAACGGTTGTTCCGGGAGCGGATATTGAGAAAAATTAGTAGGGAAGAATTTAGAATTAGAAGGGATTCTTCGTTTTGTTGTGTGGGCAAGAAACAAGGAGTTAATTTGAATTTAAGACTCTTTCCTGACATGACTCTAAAAGTTCGCACGTTTTCGAAGGAAATAGGGAAGAAATGGCTGATAATTCCTTTCACGGTTAATTACGCGCAACAGAAATGGTTCAATGAAATCCTTGCTTTAGAATTATATCAAATAGAAGTGGTCAGGCGCTTCTACAGGGGATGCATCCGATATTTCGCCCATGTTTCCTACGAAATTCCAGAAGCAGCCCCCCTTCATGGATTTGAAAACGGAGCAGTCGGGCTTGACATGAACTATAATTTTGTTTCTCTCAGTAATGTAGACAACCTCGGTACTTTCAAGAGTTATCACGAAATTTACTTCAGAAATTTGCACTCGTATCGAAAGGATAAGCGTGCGGACTACATTAGCTATAAGGTGGATAATGTGGTAAACTACTGCATTAATAAAAAGAAGGGGCTCGTTGTCGAGGACTTGTCCTTTGAACAAGAGTTTTCCTATGGCAAAAAACGTAATAGAAAGTTAAGCAATTTCAAAACATCAGCGTTAGAATTGTTGGAGCGAAAATGCCTTAAGAGAGGTGTTGCCATTAAGAAAGTGCATCCCGCATACACCTCTTTGATTGGCAAGTATAACTATTCACGATTATATAACTTGTCAACTCACGTGTTGGCGAGTTACGTAATAGCTCGAAAAGGTCTGGGGTTTACGGAAAACATTCCAACCAATTACAAGTGGTTGCTTGCACAAGTCGGGGACGTAATAAAGCCCCGTTTGAAACCAAGCAGTCCCTACCGTGATTGGGCTAAACTTCACGATTTTTTCAAGCATAGCGGGATAACATCCTTCAAGACTTCCGAAGTAATGCAAAAAGCGTTACAAATGAAGTATGTCTTGAACTCGGTGACGAGCGCACAGCCTGATAACCTTAGGGCTGGTCTTTCCTCCAAGGGAAAGGTTGATGATTGGCATAAATTTTGGAATTTTATAGAAATTACCAATTTTTTATAAATAATTAGAAGGTTATAAGGTAAGTGACATTTAACTAATTTGCGATATTTTCTTATCAAAATTAATGTAGGTAGAATCATGGAAAAAAGAATAGTTTTAATAGGGGCAGGTAGTTCTTCGTTTGGTCCAGCTACTTTGATGGATCTTAATCTTAGTTCTGTTTTATCGGGATCAACTGTTGTTCTTCACGATATTAACGAAGAAAAGTTAGAAATGGTTTATCAAATTGTTGTAAAAGACAACGAAAAGCTCGGTAATAAATTCAATATCGAACAAACAACAACTAGATCGAAAGCATTAAAAGATGCGGATTTTGTTATTTCTTCCATTGAAAAGGGAGATCGGTTCGAATTGCGTTGGCAAGATAATACAATACCGAGAAAACATGGTTCTACGGAAATGATGGCTGAAAATGGGGGTCCGGGTGGGTTTTTCCATAGCGCACGACAAATCCCTGAAATTATTAGAATTGCGGAGGATGTTGTAAAAATTTGCCCTAACGCTTTCTTTATAAATTACTCAAACCCCATGTCCCGAATATGTTTAGCAATTAAAAGGGCTGTTCCTGAACTAAAATTCGTTGGGCTTTGCCATCAAATAGAGTTATTAACGAATCACCATTTACCAAATATGTTAAATAGGGATATAAGTGAAATGCAATTAACTACTGGTGGTTTGAATCATTTCGCTTTCCTACTTGATTTAAAGGATTTAACAACAGGAATAGATTTAATGCCAGAATTTAACTCAAAATGTTTGGAATATTTTCAAGACAAAAGGGATAGGTTTCATTATGCTGATTTAACTTTCGAAGTATACAAAAGATTTGGCTATTTTCCTTACGTAGGTGACAATCATATATGCGAATATATACAAATTGGGTCTCAATATACAACCATCCAAGATTTAAAGGATTGGATTACAAGAATGGAACAAGTAAATAAAGGAGGTTATGCTAAGCTTTCTAGATATTATAAAAGACTTAAGAAAGGAACTTATCCTCGAAAAGGAATGTTTATGAGAGATCCATCTGGAGAACGGGCGATACCAATTATCGAAGCTTTAATTGAAGATAATAATTCTTATGAAATCGCAGTTAATATCCCAAACGACGGAATTATAGAAAATCTCCCTCAAGATTTAGTGATTGAATGTTCTGCAATTGTAAATAAAGAGGGGCTACATGGAGTTAAGCTAGGTGAAATTCCAGAAAGTATTGCTGCAATACTTCGCATAGAAGCCTCAATTCAAGACTTATGCGTTGAAGCAATTTTAAAAGAATCTAAGGACCTTGCTATAGCGTGTATAGCTATAGATGTTAATTGCGGTAGTTTTAAAATGGCAGAGGCAATATATAACGAAATGACTGAACTTCAGAAAGAATACTTACCAAATTTTAAATAATAACTGTGTTTTTATCACAATTTAGAATGGTTTTGAAAAATTTGGTAAAAATAATAACACTTGTCAAATGATATTCTTTAATCATTAGTTCTTACTTTATAGGATTTGAAAAATAAACATGAAAAATCTTACACTTATAGAAAAATTAGGGTTTGAAGCTTCAGATAAAGTTGTTATTTTCCATATTGACGATATAGGTTTCTCTCATGCCTCAAATTTAGCTTCTTTTAAATGTTTAGACTTAGGAGTAGCTAGCTGTGGCTCTATTATTACCCCTGCACCTTGGTTTTTAGAAACCGCATCGATGTGTAAAAATAACCCTAAATATGATGTTGGTGTGCATTTAACTCTTACATGTGAATATGAATTATATCGTTGGCGGGCATTGAGTAGCGTTGATCCTAAAACGGGATTATTGGATTCAGAGAGTTCGCTCTGGCGTACATCGGAGGAAGCAATTGAAAAAGTAACTGTTGAAGCAGCAGAAATTGAAATGCGTTCACAGATTCGAATGGCTCTCGATAATGGTATTGATGTTACCCACATTGATTCGCATATGGGGACTGTAATGAATCCCAAATTCCTTCCGTCTTATTTGAAGCTAGCTCGAGAATTCAATATTGTTGCTTTTTTACCAAAATTAACTAAAGAAGAATTAATTGCCATGGGACTAGGAGAACATGCTGGTGTTTACCTAAAAATGTTTGAAAATTTAGAGGAAAAAGGCACTCCCCTTATAAATCAGATTATTATTGATACAATGGGACCGCATCTTAACAAAGTAGAATATTATTGCAAAAGGTTTGCAGAAATTAAACCGGGTCTAACGCATTTCTTATTCCACCCCGCTAAAATGAGCCCTGAATTGAAAGCTATAGCCCCGGATTCAGCAAGTTGGCGAGACTTAGATTTTGGAGCATTCACTAATCCGCATATTAAAGAGTGTGTTGAGAGGTACGATTTAAAAATAATTGGATATAAAGAAATCCGTGATTATATTAATTCTTAAACAAATTCTACCCAAATAGGCGAACTCCATCCTCGCTCCCCATCAAATTGGGTAGCTCGAATGTAATAATAAGCTTTATCACCTTTCTTTAGATCTTTATCTTCAAATGCAAACTTGATTCGATCGTAAGTAGGGACTCGAATTGCAATAACGGTTCCATTCTTTATTAGCTCCACGCTTTCAAGCTTTTTAGTCCCACACACGGTAAGTATTATTACTGGAGGGGTTGAAACATTTACTTCTTGTCCCATCAAAGCGGAATTTATCTTAATCTTTAACCACATTCTTTCACCCGTAGTAGCGTAGCAATTCCGTTGGTTTATATTTTTAATCAAGTTTTTAGAATCTAATTGATCAGAAAAAACCGCAGCGATTCCTGGTCGATATCTTAATATTGGTACTATACTTTTCATCTTATATTGTCTTATTGGGCATCCTGGATGTGAATAGTGATCGTCCCCGCCACCTATGAATCCTAATTTAAAACCGTTATTTAAAGCCCATATTACGCTCCCTTTTTTCTTGTTGTTAACTAATGGTCTATAATTACCTTTCATTGATTCGCTTGAACCATGTGAAGAGTAGATCTCAACAACCTTTTCCATTTCGTTATCAACTTCGGTCCATGAAGTACCCATCATAAAGCTAATAGGAGTATGAGAAATGATAGCACAATGTACTCCTTTAAGCGCGTCGTATAACTGGTGCTGAAAACATCCCTCTTTAGATATATAATCAACTAAGGGCGCATCTTTAGCCGACTCTAATGGAAATAACATTACTTTATCGGCTATTGCTTCATAAGGGCTTTTTAATTTGGTAGCTAAAGTTACATAGAAATTGCGCCCTGACCATTCGTATCCTGGAATTGCTGAAAACTTTTTATCAGTCCATTCAACACACAAATCTATTAGAGATTTCCAAATAGCTTTGTTATATGGATATAAGATGTCTTTTCGGCCTTCCATAAAAGCGTTATTTCTTTGGTTTAGATGGTCTCCTAAAGCAGCAAAATCGTGAAGTACTACATTTTTTGCATAGTGAAATGCGTCCGCGCCCGTTCCCATACCATCAGAAAATTCTCTAGTATGTATATGAGTATCCCCCCAGTAAACTTGACCCGTGATATCCTCGTCCCAAACAATTGGATTTGAAGTTCCAGTAAGTTCTCTATTACTGACATATAACTTTCCAATATTTGATAATATTTCAGGAAATACAGGATACAATGCGAACACCGTATTATATCTTAGTAATCTACTGATTCTTGAATTTGGTTGGATACCTTTCTTAAATTTCAATGCGTGTTCAATATATACATATCCATTTCTTATAATTGCTTTTTTTGGAAAATCTAGACAACTATCGCCTTGAATTTCAACTTCTCCATTGAAGTTATAATCTCGGTTTCCAAATTTATCTAAAGCAACGATTTCAACATCCATTGGATTTCCACGGTAAATTGTAGGGATTTTTATAAGAAAAAAAGAAGCCTTTTCTGAGATCATAGAAATTTTCTTTATCCCTATTCTATTGAACACTTTTTCTTTAGGAAGTTTAACATCTAAAGCGAAGTAAACTTCATCAATGTAAGCAACATCTCCAGCCGTATTTATCTTCTTCAATTTATTATAATTAAACTCAATTGTATCTCCAATGCTCATTGGGTCGTTCAATATATAGACTAACATTAATAGGGAGTTAGTTGCTTTCATCTTCCCTTTCACAGAGGATTCGATAGTGCAAATTTCATTCTTTAAATCAATTGGTTCCCACCCATAAGGGATTACGAATCTAAAGAGAGTACGGCGAGGATATTCTTTTTTTGCTTTAAATATTATTTTAATTGGTGTTTTGCTGCTAACAATTATTTTTTCATCTATATCAAATGTAATATCATTTATATTATCTAATCTCACTATATAATCGAGATACTCCGGATTATCTTTAGTTTGATCCATTTTAATCAATTCTTACGAAAATTAAGAAAATTGAGTTTAAAATTTATCAAATTTTACACCCTAAATTTTTCCGACCTTACTGCTCTCATAGTTTTCTTTCTTCATTGCATGTAGTTTCACTATTTCAGAATTTAGTTTTTCTAAAGCTTCGCCGTGATAAGGAAATAGATATATAAAGATTAAACTAATCGCGTGCATAAGGGTGGGCATTACAAATAAAAGGACCTTTATTCCGAGGAGTGCAGTTGCGTCTTGAGTCATCGAACCAGTCACAAAACCGAAGAGAGTTAATGTGGTTGTAGCAATTATTGGCCCTAAACTATCTGCTGGTTTAAACAAGAGAGAACTCGTTCCTTGAAATATGCTTTCTCGTCGACTTCCATATTTGATTTCGTCTTCGTCAATTGCCATAGTTAAAAGTACAAAATCAAAGACTCCAAATCCAGATAAAAGTGATACGAGAGCAACGCAAATCCATACTATTGCTGTCGATCCTATTGCGGAAACTATCACAAAACTAATTAGATTTGCTACAATCAAACCTGACTTAAGGATAAGAATAGTTTTTCGAATCCCCCATTTTTTTTCTAATTTCATATAAATTATATTTGAGAAAAAACCTAAACCAAAAGTAACTAGCATAAATAACATGGGTGTTAGCGATCCAGGTCCTAAGATGAATACAAAGGCAAAAAGAAACGAAAATCCCATAGCCCTTGCACTAGTATTGAAAAAAATGTAACCCGTGCGCGTTAAAAACGCTTTAGATTTAACAATCGTTTTCATGGCTTGGAAAAAGGTATAATCTTCTTCAACTCTTAATTCTGGTCTTTCCTTTAAAAAGCGAGTAACTATTATATATAATACAACCGAAATAATAGCAAGTATGCCATTGAACATTTGAAAAGATTCTAAGCTCGCATCAAATATAGATTGTGCGAATACAACTGGAATACCAGCAATAAATGTTGCAATGTTGGCATAAAAGGATAGTTTATAGCGAACTTTAATGTTATCAGACATCTCTGACATTAATGACATATATAATCCAATTACTAAAGAAAGAAAGGTATCAAAAATACATATACTTAATACAAATTGAAGGAATATTAAAATTTGGTTGTCATAACTCCAAGGGAACCACATTATGAAGTAGAATATTGCCCATAATGGACCAAACCATTTTATATAAATTAATCTTCGACTACCCCATTTATCAATATTAGTTTTATCACTCATATGGCCAGTTAGTGGATCGTTTAAGGCATTAATCGTAGCATAAATGATCATCCCAACGATAAATAATGAATCAATTAAACCTAAATAATTCCAAAAGAAATTAACATACATTAACATGAAAACTCCCGCAAGGAAAGTATTAGGAATATATCCTAGTGAATATATAAATACATCTTTTCTAGGCAATTTTCCAACAAAATCATTATTTGTTTTTGATTTTTCCAAATTATATCACTTATTTAATTTTAACTTCAAATTATTTTTTAATAATATTTCAACTACTCATTATATAAGTATTCTTTTTTTGATGTGTTTTTATCAATATTATTCTAAAATCAAAACATATGCGCTTTTCCTAATATAAAGATCTTCTTTTTGGTTCTTTTAATATACTAAAAAATCCAAATATCTTTTTGATTAAGTGTGGTTCGTATTCGTCTTTCTGGGCATAGCAAACTCCGAGCATATCTAACCGTTTAAGAATAATTTCAAGGCGTTTTTTAAAATTCTTGAAGTTTTTCTGTTCTAATAATGTCCAACCAGTTTCTGCAAATGCTATTAGGCGAGGAAAGGTTTGCCAATCTAATTCATTTACATTTCTAACCCATTCTGTCCACATCGGAGCTTCTATTCCTAAGATATTGCAATGGAATTCCTTCTTTAATTTTTTAGGAATAGGTTTGTATCGATAGGCTTTACTTAGAGATGTAAAAGAATAGGAATAATCAAGGTAAGTGTAGCCAAATTTAGACATTACAATATTTCCCCCTCTTTTTAGGTGTTTCATAACTTCCTTTTTACCAAAAATCCAATATTGTCCAATAACATCTTCAGTTAACTTATCGCTTAGAATTTGATTCCATCCCATTACCCTACAATCGCAAGAGGTTAGATATGTTATTATCCTATTTGTAAAATAAATTTGGAGCTCCTTTTCATCATTAAGGCTCTCTGATTTTATTCTCGTTTGACATTCAGGACATTCTTTCCATCCTTTTTTAGGAACTTCGTCACCTCCGATATGAATAATATTTGAGGGAAATAATTGAATTATCTCATCTAATACATTTTGTATGAATTCAAATACTACCTCTTTACCAACACAAAAAACATCCTTTTTAATTCCAAATTTATTTGGTACTTCAAAGGGACCTCCACTGCAACTTAATTCAGGATAAGCTGCTAATACTGCTTTTGCATGACCAGGCATATCTATCTCTGGAATTACTTTAATAAAAAGTTTATCTGCATAAGCAACTATCTCTTGTACATCTTTTTGAGTGTAAAATCCTTCGTGGGGGGTGTTATCTGTTTTCCTACTTATAAAACCTCCAATTTGGGTTTCCTTCCTTTTTGATCCAATTTCTATTAGGAGGGGATATTTCTTAATTTCAATTCTCCAACCCTGATCATCAGTGAGATGCCAATGAAAAACATTCATCTTAAAGAGTGCCATCAGATCTAGGATGCGTTTAACAACTTCTTTACCAAAGAAATGTCTACTTTCGTCAAGCATGTATCCTCGCCAAGAGAATCGAGGATAATCTTTAATTACTACAGAAGGAACAGACCATTCAATATGGCTCTTATTAGTAATGCTTTCTATTTCAACTGGAAGTAATTGACGAAGAGTTTGAATGCCATAAAAAACGCCAGCAGGACTGGTAGCAGATATTATAATGCGTTCTTGATTGATGTTGAGAAAATACCCTTCTTCACCTAAGTTATT
>JABCSY010000075.1 GCA_018238625.1 Promethearchaeota archaeon | reverse complement strand
ATTAATAAAAAACGATTAGTTAAAATCATTTTTACAGCCGCTTTATTGGTTGCCTCATTTGCATTTTCAGTCTTCTTGTTTAGCCTTCTCTGGGGGACCCAGAGGCCCCTTCCTAGCTACGAATTGGACAGAGCAAAATATGAAGATGTTGTTTTGATAATGCCTCCTTTCCCTTATAATATGTCAGATTTTCAAGATCAATTTTCAGACCTTAATTTAACCCAAGACCAATTACAAGACTTATTAGACGCATTACAAGATATGTTTGATGGAGATATTGACAATTTAGATTTAGGTAATTACTCCCAAACTCTTGCCTCTCTTATGTTTTCTGAAGTTGAGGTATTTAGATTATATGACTATGACGATTTTAACGAAATGACAACAAAATTATGGAAATATGAATGTTTTGACGAATATACCGGTGATGGATGGCATTCAACTGCTGCTAAACAGTTAAATAATTTTTATTCTTACAGTGATTATTTTTCATACCATTTTGATAAAGATCTGTTAATGTTAAAGATGCCACTGTCCCCTGATGTTGGTATAAACTCGATGGTTATACCTTCACTGTTTCCTACTCCTTTTATTATGGAAAATAGTATCCAAGCAAACAACCTTCAAGGTTCTCCTTCCTTATATAAAGACGATTTTAATTGTTCAACTTTGGATATAAGTTTTAGTGCTGCTGAAGACGTAAATATGACTTACGAGTTGTTTGGTTTAGATTTGCCAACAAGCTCAGAAATAGACGCAATTGCGGTTGAACCAACATACACTCCCGACCCTATAAAAAACAAATATTTACAATTAAAAGGGGATACCACTGATGTATATATAAATAACAACGATGATTTTGCTTTTCATTATAATGTTTTAGATGGAATAATTGTTAATACCGATAACGCTTTTATAGTTGCTGACAAGATTAGAAATTATCTGCAATATAATTTTGCAATAATTACAGACCCAAGTCAATACAATCCAGCTCCACAAGGTTATGATCAGGTGGAGTGGTTTTGTGAGCAAGGAATTGGCTATTGGGCCGATTTTGCCTCTGCCTTCTGTGCTTTTTCGCGAGCTTTTGGCGTAGCAAGCCGTTTTGTTGACGGATTCAATAGTTTTACAATTCAAGAATTTTTTGACAATACTGAAGGAAGAGATACTTTTGCGATAAAATATAAAAACATGTATAATTGGGCAGAAGTTTATGTTCCTACTGACATCTCTGGAGATGGACTCTGGGTGCAAATGGATGTCTATTACGATAATTACGGAGGAAACCCTCCTAGTTTAGCAAACTATTCGTTAATTTTAAACTCTAACTTTTCAGCAGGATATAGAGGGAATGTAGCAAACTTAACTGCAACTTTAACTCTCGATGGTGTTCCAGTTGAAGGGATGCCAATTGCTTTCTACGATTTAACTTCCTACCAAAATCTTGGTCAAATAGATACTAATTCGTATGGAGAAGCTTCACTCTTAATTAATATTGACGACACACAAGTTGTTGGACCCCATTATATGTTTGCTCAATTTAGTCCTAATGTTAACGACACCACTGAATATACCGTATATGGAGATATTCAAGTCAATCTTCAAAATATTAATCCACAAGAAGTAAATATATCGATAGATACAATGACAAATGTTCAAGGGTATGTGATTGACCCAATTAATAATCAACGAGTTGGCGGAACAACTTTAGAATTTATATTACTTCAAAAAGGAACAAATACTCGAGTTGGAACTCCTCCCTTTGATATCACATATACAACTACCGATTTAAACGGAGATTTTAATGTTGATATTAATGTTGATCCTTCTGTTTCAGTAGGAAATTATGAATTAAGAGTAGATACTAACGGAAGTTGGTATTTTACGGCTTATGCTGTGGGATTTGTAAACGATTCAAGTAACAGGATGGATTTTAATGTAACTGAAGGTGTTGTTAAAAAAGTATGGTTTTATATCAACGATGTTCCATCAGATATCCCCAATTCTCCCGTTGTAAACAGAACATCGACAGTTATTCTAAAGGCTAAAGTCGTAAACGAAACTAACTATCCATTAGCTAATCAAGATGTTACCTTTTACGATTACACGAGAGGTATTCAAATAGGCTCGAACACGACAAATGTTAATGGAATAACAACTCTTAACTATTTTGTAGGAAATTCTATTACTACAGGTCCGAACCTATTATATGCTAAAATAGGAATTGAAGAAAATTATACTTATTTTATATTAAATGAAGAACCAACAATTAACATTTTATCTGGACCAACGCCCCGAGAAATTAATCGTACTTCCGTTGGAGCCAGTAATACAATATTTAACATTGAAGGAGAAATTTTAGATAGTATTAACAATAACCCTATTAAATTTTCACGATTAAATTTAAAATTACTAAAAGGTGGAACGGATTATTCCCTTTATTTAACACCAAGCGATACTATATGGACAGATTTTAACGGATATTTTAATTTAAATTTTGAAGTTGCATCAAATACACCAACAGGAAATTATACCTTAAGACTTGATTTTAATGGAACTATTGATTATACTTGGCATCCCGAATATCCCACCTTTTTTAATTTACCTTACATTAATACTTCCTCGGCATTTATGAATGAACTAATGGTAATGACCCCAACTACTTTAACATTTAATTTTTGGATAAATGGTACTACTTTTGACGATTATAATCAACCTGTTATCAACCAGAATGGCAAAATAAATTTATCTGTTTATCTTGAATGGGGGGGTGTTCCGATTGGGGATGGAGAATGGATAAATTTTTATGATGTAACTCAAGGAATAACGATTGGTTCAGCCCAAACAATAAATGGATTTACTCAACTAATATATTCGACTGGATCTTCTACTGTCGCTGGACCCCATTTAATTTATGCTAAGTGGGGATCAAACAATAATTATTCATATTTCATATATGATACTCCTATAATTGTAGATCTTGAAAGTGGTCCAGAACCTCGAGAAATTTTAAGAAGCGGTCCGACCGGTAGAACCTTTAACCTTCGTGGATATGTTAACGATTCAACTAACGGTATTCCAATTAAATACGCTAGAATTCATGTGCATTTGTATGATGGACCTACAGAAGTCTATTATCTTTCTCTAGATGGAGGAACATTATGGTTAGACGAATCTGGAGAATTTGATTTAACTTATTCAGTTTCAAGCTCAACACCAGATAAAAATTACACAATTCAAATCGAATTTGGTGGGATCTTTAGATATTCAGCACCAAATAATCAGTATAATGAACATGATTTTTATTTAGGTAGTTTTAGTAATTTCAATAATATTACAAACGGTTATCATGAGCTTAAAGTAATTGATCCTGAAAACCTCGATATACTATTATCTGTTGAGGGTAATCCAACACTCCCCTTTTATGACAATGAAAATCCGCCAGAAACATACAATTTTGGTGAGATAATCCATGTTCAAGTACAGCTAATTCATGTCGAGTCATTTGATACTAGAACTGTATACATCTATGACGATTACACTAATATCCTTCTAGATTCATACATGTTTCCAGGTTCTTCAACTGGTTTCGTTCAATTTAATCTTTCTACAAACGATTTACATGCAGGTTTGATAAGATTTAGAGTTAATTATCATACATTTAGTGCTTTTAACACAACTTATGTTGTTATTAATGAAACTATTGATATTTCTATTAACTTGGATAGAAATGTTATCCAGAGAAATTTCCATCAGTTTAATGTTGATGGAATTCTTCAACAGAACGGAACGAATCTAGATGGGTTAATAATAGGACTTATCTTATTGGATGCTTCCTTTGTAGATGTTTCTGGTTATTTAAACTTAAACGGTCCTCAATTTAGAACTATTTTTGGTGGAAATTATTTATACGATAATAGTGGAATATTTTTAAGTTGCCCTCAAGGCAATTATTACATTCTTATTAATTTTACGGGAAGTATGAATGATTTTGGAATCTCTCTGA
The DNA here is from genome assembly GCA_018238625.1 of Promethearchaeota archaeon. Taxonomy (GTDB): domain Archaea; phylum Asgardarchaeota; class Lokiarchaeia; order Sigyniarchaeales; family SOKP01; genus SOKP01. The sequence goes on along the minus strand of JABCSY010000075.1, from coordinate 15,341 downwards.
CAAATTATGCAGAAATCTCAATAAGTACGTTAATCTCAATAAATATTACTGCTGGTATTAATATAAATGGAAATTATGATACTCAAATTGTTAAAGATCAATTTTATGAGGGTGATAATTTATATGTTTACGGATTCTTAACCTGGGATAACGGTACTGCCATGGCTTTTATGGAGGTAAATGTTACGATTAGAGATAGTATAGGTAATGTGCTAGCAACAGCTACTGGGGTCACAGATATTAGTGGGTTCTTCAATATTACTTTACTTGTTGGTAATTGGCCTGACAATGCCGAAGTTTGGGTCACATTTTACCCAGAAGACAATTTCAGTGCACCTGACTATTATTATGTAGAATTTTTTGAAATAGAAGTATATAGGGAGCCTTAATTTAAGAAAATTTAGTTTTATAGATGATGATTATGAGAATTGTAAATTTTTTAAAACCAAATAAAAAAATTCAGTATAAAATTCTCATATTGATTTGTATCTTCATCTTATTTCCAGCTATGATAAATCTTCGAGAATCAAATTATCATACTACTCACTTTCAAGATCAGTATATTAAGAGTTCAGGTATTTGGGCAACATTAGATCTAACAAATCCTACAGGAATAAACAACTCTCGATTTACTCATAATACAATAATTAGTATACAAGGAAGACTCTTTAATAGGATTAATGATACAGGAAAACAAGGTTATGTTGTTGCAATAGAGGTTGACGATGTTGTTTACTCTAGTATTAACGATACAACTGATTTTAATGGAGATTTTGAAATAATTTATACAATTGATCCTTCTCTAAATATTTATTCATCACACAAAATAGAAGCAACTGTTCTCTCTCCACCTAATACCGTTGAATATCGTACCTATTATGTGATAGATGTAAATACTACTTCTTTTTTTAACATTAACGAACCATTTACTCCAAAATTAACTGGAGAAGATTTTAATTTTGATTTAGATGGTTATTTAAGATTTTTTAACGGAACAGGAATTCCATCTGCATCCATTAATTATTATTGGTACGATGGTCCTACTGTTATTGATAGTAATCTAATATTGACAGATGGTGTAGGGTTAATTCAAAGCATATCTATTCCAGATGTTGGCATAGATGATTTGGATTTAAAACTCACGTTTGAATCGCCCCCAGAAATAAATTATACTGAAATTTTTTTATCCGACACAAAATTATTTGCTAATATTTCTTGTATTTGGGATTTACCTACGACCATTAGGGCATCATCTGATTTAATAATCTCAGGTCAAGTAGTCTCTAGAACAGATCCTAATCTTAGAATTAATAATAGAACAATAAGGATTGTTTATAATGGAATTCCTATAAATACAGTCCAAACAGAATCAAATGGGGAATTTTCTTACACTCATCCGCTTAATGCTTCGGCCGGATTAAGTTTTATCACTATAGAATTAGTTGACAATCTCGGGAAAAATATTATTACAACGCACTTCTTTGATGTTCAAGCGGCACAAACAGTGCTTACACCACCCCAAGATGCTGCTCCCTTTTTAGTTTTTTTCTCTGTGTTTATTCCAATCTTGGCAATTGTCCTTGGGGGATTAGGATTTTATGGATATCGTTACTATAAAAAGCAAGATAAGCTATCTAAAGTCGTAAATTTACCTCTTGAAAGTAAAATAATAAACCTGAAAATTCTTAAGGATACAGGAAGATTAGAAGAATCCCTGTCCTACCTATTTAATGCAATTTATTTGGATTTAATAAATGCTAAGTTTGGAAGAACTCGAAGTGATAATGAAACTATAAGAGATTTTGCTATAATTTCTGTTAAAAAATTAAAGCTATCCCCAACCACAATTTATCCTTTTATACAAAAAGTTGAGGAAATTATTTATGCTAAACCGTTTCAAATTACAGATAATGAATTTTATAACACAATTAATTTATTTTCACCTATATATTTCGAATTAACAGGTTACAATTTTGTATTAAATTTTTAAAAAATAGAAGTAAAAAATATATAAAAAAAAAGTAGAAAAAAATTTAAAACCAAAAATAAGTATGAATTAATTAATTTAAAAATTACACAAATTGGTAAAGAATATGGCAAAAAAGAAAAAATCAAAAAAAGAGCAAGAACCTGAAGTAGATATTAAGCAAAAATTTGAGAATGCAAAAGTACTAGTTGATACTAATAGAGCAAAAGAAGCAATAGCATATATCTATCTTATTTACAACGATATAATAACATTAAAATTCAAAAAACCAAGATTAGCTCACCAAACGATACGAGAATATGCGATTAGATGTGTTACCGAGTTAGATCAAAAGCCAGAATCCATATACCCTTTTATTAAAAAAATCGAGGATATTATATATGGTGGCATAGAACCAACAAATAAAGAGCTAAATTTTACAGTTCAACTATTTTCAAATTTATACAACGATATAACAGGAAAGACATTGCCAACAGTAAGTTTTTAGTAAAACACAACAGTATATTTCAAAATAAGTAAAAAAAAAATACGCATTATAAATATTAAAATGTCGAGTGTTGGAAAACCATCAGGAAGTAATGTTACTTTTTCAAAGGGCATAATCATAGCGTTTTTCACGGTTTTTCTAGTAGTCTATGGTATTTTTATTACTAATTTCATCGAAATTTATACGGGTGAAGCTCTCCCGTTTTTTATAAGTTATATTCCTCTTGTTTGTTACATTGGAGCGATATTTTTAGGATTTGGCTTAGTAATTTTTATTAGAAATATAACTATTCAAAAATCAAGAGAAATACAATCTCGTAAAAAAGTGAAAACGGGGACTGCGTATAAAGAGGCTTTATTTTTAGTGATTTTTATCTTTACGTTTATACCTTTATTTGGTTCAATAATCGATTCAGGGAAAAATGACCAAAACTTTTCTGTGTATAATAGTAATTGGAATGGTGCATCCGATTTTAAGCGTACTATTGAACTTGAAGGTTATGATGTAATGACTATTCAATCCAGCTTGAGCGCCACAGAAAGACTAAATAAATCTATTTTGTTGATCCTATTAGGACCAAATCAATTTTACAACCCCGTATTTGAGATCCCATATTTCATTGATTTTTTTGATAGTGATATAAAGAATTCGTTGTTTATATGTCACGACCATGGAAGCACGAGCACGCTCTTATGGGAAATTTTTATCGCAAGTGCTATAGACCCAGATCTTCAAGGAGCCGTGCCTGTTACGATATTCCCTAACGGTATACTACGTGATAACGCCTCATACGATACGCGCCCAGATTTTCCCGTAATAAGGTCATTCAACCCCCATCCTACTACTGTTGGGATTAGCGACGTAATTCTCTCACAAGCATCTTGTGTTGTTGGAGGTCCGTTTATTTCCTATTTTGGATGGGATTTGGTTGGCTCTAGTTCTGATTATGGATATGTTGACAAAAATGACGACCATATGTATAATTTTGACGATGATTATGTTGATTTAAGTTTAGTAGCCGGAATGCTCCCCGGATTTCCTGCTAAGTGGCCACTTGGTGGTTATTCACAAGGGGTTTTTATGTCTAAAGAAGCTGGAAATTCTAGAGTTTTCTTATCAGCTGATGCTAGCTTATTTAATAACGAATTGATTAATGAACCTGGATATGATAATTCCCAGTTTGGTAAAAATATTATAGATTGGTTAACGTATGGCGAATCGAAAGAAGATTGGGTTGTAATTTTCGATGAAGCTCACATACGACCAGAATATTCAAGAGATTTTACTTCAGCAGGAATCTTTGGGTTTATCACTCAATATATTGTTCATTTGAGCACGAATCCAATTACAGCGTGGATTTATCCGCTATTAGCGATATATTCAATGAAGAAGTATTTACCTAAAAAAGACAAAAAGAAGGAAAAAAAGAAGGCAAAAGAACAAGAAACTGAAGAAGAAAGAGAGCGATTTAGAACTTCGTCCTTTTTTGCCGAAAAAATTGAGTGGTATAGAGAAAAAAGCAGATATGGAAAGGCTCTGACGTTACTCTATAGGAGATTAGAGCGAAAATTAAATGCCCTTTTAAGTGGTCGTAAAATTACCACTCAAAATGTAATGGCAATGGTGATTGCGAAAGACCCAAAAATAACAAAACTTAAGATTAGAAGGATTTCTAAATTTATGGATAGAATTATAGCAATTAAAGAAGGAAGAATGAAAGTAAAAAATGAACAAGATTTTGAAAACCTATTTTTTGAAATGGAATGGGTGGTTAATAACATATAAAGAATAGTTCATGGTAATTAATTTAAATTAAAAATAAAAAGAAAATATTAAAAATCAATTAAAAATATAAAAAAAAGGAATGTGATAAATAATGGAAGCCCCAAATAAAGCTAAATATTACGAAAGAGAAGAATTAAATGTGGAACCTATTAGAGAAATTGCCCAAGAGGTTCTTTCAGAAGTAAGCCGAGTCATTGTTGGATACGGAGAAATTTTACAACAACTCTTCATTGCTTTGTTAGTGAATGGTCACGTTCTCCTTGAAGGAGTTCCCGGATTGGGAAAGACCGTAATGGCAAAAACTTTTGCGCAATCGCTTGGAATCTCGTTTCGAAGGGTGCAATTTACGCCTGATCTTTTACCTTCAGATATAACTGGGACAAAAATCTTTGATCAGAATGAAGGAGCTTTTGTACTTCAAAAAGGACCCCTTTTTGCAAATATAGTTTTAGCAGATGAGATTAATCGAAGCGCTCCTAAAACACAAGCAGCTCTACTCGAAGCTATGGCCGAAAGACAAATTACTATAGAAGGAGATACACTTCCACTTGATAAACCCTTTATGGTAGTTGCTACTGAAAATCCGGTGGAAATGGAAGGGACATATCCTTTACCAGAGGCACAACTAGACCGTTTCATTATGAAAGTCTGGTTAGATTATCCTAGTCAAGAAGAAGAAGTAGATATAATGAGAAGACAAATCTCTGGAGAGTCTCCATCAGTAACGGCAATAACGAGCGGAGAAGAAATACTTGCTGCTCAGAAACTAATGAATATGGTTTACATAGATATTAGAATCTTAAAATACATTAGAGACATTGTAATAAAAACTCGGAACCATCCTCAGATAGCTCTTGGATGTGGACCACGTGCATCGCTTGTATTAATGAAATGCTCAAAAGCAAGAGCAGCAATTTTAGGAAGGGTATATGTAACTCCAGATGATGTACGCGCATTAATTATTCCCGCTTTGAATCACCGAATTTTATTAAAGCCTGAAGCGGAATTAGAAGGTCTAGATGTTAAATCTGTGATAAAGAACATTGTTGAAGATATACCAATACCTATTTAATTTTTTTTCTAAAAACATTGGAATAAAATCAAAATAATTTAAGAATGGAGGAATAAAATGTTAGGAGGAAAAGGAAGAATTTTAATTCTATTTTCAGTTTTTTTTCTAACAGCTGGATTTGCATTTGAGAATTATTTTTTGATTTATTTTGCTATACTTTTGCTATTTAGTACCGTTGTAAGCTTACCCCTTTTCTATTACCAAATGAACATAGAAGAGTTGCGAGTACATAGAGAACTGGAAAAAGAAAAAGTATTTAAAGACGATTTTGTTCATATAAAGGTTGTAATTGAGAATACTGGGAAAAATAGTTTTGATTTTCTGGAAATAAGGGATTATTACAACCCTCAACTTTTTAGATTAGTATTGGGGGAAAATTTTATTTCTACAAGAATAGGACCAAAAAATATAATAAAATTTAGTTATGTGCTGGAACCAAAAGTGAGGGGTGAATACCCTATAGGTCCACTATCTGTAACGGTTAAAGATAGATTAGGTTTTAATTCGGTGGAAAGAGTTGTGCCTAACAGTGTTTCAGATATATTGGTTTATCCTCCTTACGAAGATATAAAAAGAATAGAAATTTTAGGTTCTAAACGCTCTTTAACTTTAAATTATGGGCTACAGAGATCAAAACAGAAGGGCCTTGGCTCAGAATTTTATGGAATGAGAAGGTATGTGTTTGGAGATCAATTTAGACTCATTGATTGGAAAGCGAGCGCTCGAACCCAGAAGTTAATAGTAAGGGAATTTGAAAGTGAAAGAGACGTAACGATCATGATATTGGTAGATTCATCGAGTTCTATGGCAGGTGGTGCAATAGAAAACACAAAATTCGAATACGCGATCAGAGCTTGTATGCTGTTAACTAAAGTGGCTTTAACTCGTAAAGATAATGTGGGTGTATTTACTTTTTCAGATAAGAAAAATCTACAATTCTTAAAACCCAGAAGTGGAGATGATCAATTCTATCAAGTATTAGATTTTGTTGCAAAAGTCAAACCACAAGGAAAGTTAAGAATGGTTGAAGCAATGGATTTTTTTAACAGACGATTCCAAAAACGTAGCTTAATATTTGTTATTTCAGATTTAGAAGCAGATGTTAAAGAAATAGGACACGCAATTCGAAAATTAGTTCCATTTAATCATACAATTATAATTATCAATCCGTTTAGCCCTTGGTTTGAAATTCATGAAATTGATTTGTCGTCAACAGATAAAGCTCTTGCTGAAGCGATTAGCGAAGAAATGATGGAACACATCCTAAAATTTAAACAAGAGGTAAGACACTTAGGTGTTAATATTTTAACTGTTGGTCCAGATGATATGATGAATCAAGTTTTGGCTACTTATATGGAAGCGAAGAAAAAAGGGAGTGCGTATTAAAAAATGACAAGATATTACATTTTAATTTTAAAAATTCTCAACGCGTTAATTTTTGTATGGATTCTAACTATTTTTTTCTCAATATTTCATTTTGACGAAGTTGTTACAACTTCAAGTGGAGAACTTGTATTAACTGCATTTTTTACCAGTTTAAAAAATATGTTAACTTATCTTATTTTTGCAGCAGCGTACGGCATTGCTATATTTAGCGTTCTTATCTCAACCTTTATTTTTTTAGCAGCGCAACCACATATGTTTACATTGTTAGATCATTTTTTTCGAGGTCTATTAAGTCTTTGGTTTACATTTCCTAATGGGACAACTCCAAACATTAGTCAAATTCCTGATTTACTCGGGCAAGAATTCGCTGTTTTTAATGAGAATATTTATTTAATAGCATTTCAAATCTTAATTATAATTTCAATAATTTACGCAGTTAAGGCTTTCCTTAAAACAAACCCAAAGGACGATCTTATAGTCGTTGGGGCTATAATTCTTATGTTAGTAATTCCTCTTATGGTGTTTGGATTTAAGGATATGCTGGATTTATTTAATATAAGCATTCAATATTTGGAAGATTTACCGTATCCTCTTGATATTTCTCTAGAGGAGATACCTATTGATGATATATTTCAATTTTTTGCAAGTCCAGTTATACTTCTCGCAATAACATCTTATATTTATTTAGAAATGGCTTTTCAAATAAATTATACATACACAGTTACTAAACCGTCTTTAGAAAGAAGCAATCGATTAGAGGCGCAATTGACGGTATTACAAAGCGAATCCTATTATATAACTGCAAATGTCGATAAAATAAAAGAAGAAGCTAAAAAAAGAAGAGAAGAGTTAGAGATTGAAGATAAAACAACGATGGGTATCAGCGGTTTTTTTGCGAAAACTGGAGAAAGATTTTCTTATATAAAAGAAATGATTGAGAAAAAAAAATTAGAAGAAGAAGAAAAAAAGTTGGTAACAGCGGCGTCAAAAACTAGAAGGCTTGGAAGATACATTCATCGCCTTTTCCAAGAAGATATTGAAGCTCAAGATACTTTAACGGCCAAATCTTCAGCTCCCAAACCACAAAGTCTTGTGGTTTCAACAATCATTAATTTTGTTTTCCGAGTTGGGTTATTAATAATTATCAGTTATATTATCATTCATCCAAAATGGTTCATGGAACATATTTTTCAATTACCTCCCGCTATCGTTGAGAGCGTTGTTATGTATTCTCCTGAAATTATAGTAATTTTATTGGTTCCATTAATGTTAACATTCCCTGTAATCTCAAAAGTAATTTCTTTTATAAAACATAGGAATTTACTTATTCGACTTCAACAAGAAGGACGAATTAAAGAAATTTTGGCTTCAGTAGGTGATTATGTTAAAAAAGAGGAAGTTGAAGAGGAAAAAGAAGTTGAAATTGAGCAAGCACCAACACAAAGTACTTAAGACAAATTTTTATGTTTTAATATCTATTACAAACTGAGCCAGTTCTTTCTTTTTATCTAAGGATACCATCATGGTATCAAAGCAATAAGTGGGTATATCCAATTTTTCTATTTCCGATTTCAATTTACAATCCTTTTTATCAATGATAAAATGACCAATAATCTCACGATAATATTTTGCTACGCCAACGCAAGAAACTTTTATTCCAAAGTATTTCATTAATTTATCAGCTGGACCCTGTACAGTTGCCCCTTCTATAATAGGGCTAATTGCTATTACTTTTTGCTTAACATTTTTTAATGATTCTTTAATTCCCTCTACACCTAATATTGTTCCTATTGACACTATTGGATTCGAAGGGCAAATTAAAACCTTCTTGGCTTTCTTAATATAATCCAAAATGTTATTCACTGGCCTTGCTTTTTTAATGCCTTGAAATTGTACATCAATAATTTTAGGTTCACATTGATATTTAATGAAATATTCTTCAAAATGCATTTTTTTAAAATCCGTTGTAATAAATGTTTGTACGTCTTCATTACACATAGGGATAAGTTGAGATTTAATTCCAAGTTTCTCACAAATTATTGAGGTTATTTCTGCCTTATTAAACCCTTTTTTAAATAAATCGGTACGATAAATATGGGTTGCTAAATCTTTATCTCCAGCGTTAAACCATTCAAAACCGTAATACTTTTTTAAAATACTTAAACAATTAAAAGTTTCATCTTGAAAACCCCATCCCTTTTCTTTGTCCACTATATTGGCTAAAGTATAAGTAATAATATCTATATCGGGACACATTTTTAAACCGAATAATTCGATATCGTCACCAGTATTAATAACAATCTTTAATAACGCGGGATCAATAACATTTGCTAGACCTTTAATGAATTTTGCGGCTCCAACGCCTCCAGCGAGTATTAAATAATAATTATCGTTCATATTTGTTCACATAATTAGTTTTTTATACTTTAAAAATTATATCTTTCAATTCTTTACGTTTGGGTATTTTTTGTGTCTTTAACGATTTTCCTACTGTAAAAAATGCCATTGGAATAAAAGAAGACGGTAGATTTAATGTATTTTTGATAATCTCCTTAGTGAATAAAGGAGCACAATACCAACACGCTGATAACCCCCTTACTTCAAAAGCAAGAAGCAAATATGTTGCTGACGCGCTTATGCTTTGTACTCCCATAACATATTCGTTTTTTTCTCTTTCTTGATCAGAATATTTCTCTAAATCTTGTGTATCTAAACATAGAAGGATTAAATAAGGAGATCTTAAAAATTGATTTTTTGTTTTTTCGATTTTTTTTTCAATAAAATTTCTCGATTTACCATCTTTAAACAAATCTTCTCCGAGTTTAGAATTTATATTTTTTATTAGGGTTTCACGTAATTTTCCTTGTTCCATTATAATATATCGCCAAAATTGGCCATTATGTGCGCTTGGGGCCCATCGCGCTATTTCAATGCACTCCTTTATCACACTCTCCTCTATTTTTTTATTACTAAACTCTAATTTGTAACTTCTTCGTGATTTTAATAAAATTTCTAAATTCTCTCGAAATTTTATGTTTCTAAACAAGTCTATCTCTCTTTTTCTTAAGATTTGTTCTATTGAAGTATTTTCAGTTATGTTAAAATCGCACCCTCTTATAACTATAACTGGCCGTCCTTCGTCAGTCTCTCCCATAATTAATTGAGCTGCAGATGCTAAATTATCAACTTGGCCCACAATAGTACTTTGCAACTCTTTTCCATATAAATCTTTACTCCCTCTTTTATCTAAAATTGGATTTATACCCGAAACTCCTAAAGCTACGCCCACTGATCCAATCCTGAACGATCTCCCAAAGGAATCAGAAATTATTACAGCAATATTTTTTCCAGTTAATCTTTGTAGTGAACTTCTAATTTTTTCTGCTTCTTTATCTGAATCCAAGGGTAACAAAGTAATTTCATCTTTACCTTCAACATTCGATTTGTCAATACCCGCATTAGCACATACAAAACCATGGTGAGTCTCAACAATCATTACGTGCTCAGTTTTTATTACTTCAGTAGATTCATCTAATATCGCTTGAATTAATTCAGGGCTTTTTTCTGGTAAAGCATTTTTCTTTGCCAAGGGCGCTATTTTTTTGCAGATTTCAATAGCTTTTTGACTTGGTTTAATTAGATTTAAATTCTGTGTCCTTCCAAGGCTTTTTGAAATTATAGTTTGGGCAATAACTAAAATATCTCCATTTTCTAACGCTAAATTATTTAATTTTAAAGCGTTAAATATAATTTGGGGAATATTATCGCCAGCTTTTATTAGAGGGATCTCCTTAATCGCGATTAAGTTAATTTTTTCTTTCATTTTCTTAAATATTCTTTATTTATCGAATTATATTTGATAGCTCTTTAAATCAGAAGCTTTACTTCTGGCAAGTTTCTCAAATTCTTTTGGAATTGCACAACACGCGGATAAAAAATTAAAGTTCACGTCAGGATCTTCTTCTTTTATCCATTTTAAAGTTTTTTTTGAAGGAATTTCAATCCTAGTAATACCTGCTCGAATTGCGCATTTCTCTATTTCCACTTTTACGTCCCCCCTTGGTCTCATGCATCCTAGGGAAGTTTCTGATCTTGGAAAAATAAATCTAATTATTGAAATAACTTTTGCGATGTCCATAGGTTTTGGTCTAATGAATTTTGTTTTAGAATTCTTAGGAGGAATTAAAGCAATTAGTACTATTAAGGAAGGATTTAATCCAGATTCTTTTATAAATTTAATTGATTCTAATTCTTTATGGAGTTTTCCGTAATGTAAACCAATACAGATGTGAGGAACAACATTCAATTTATATTTTTGCAGAATTTCTATTGCCCTTTTGTAATCCTCTAAATTTTTATCTAAGTGATATATATCTTTTATAATTTCCTCATCCATATTTATGTCAAAAGATACGATATCTACACCTACCTCGGCTAATTTTATAGCCGTTTCTTCGCTGAGTAAACCCGTGTGCACATTTATTATCAGGTTCGTTTTCTTCTTTATTTTTTTAATAGTATCTAAAAAATTTAATAAAGGTACTGAACCATCGGGTTGACATCCTCCTGAAATTAAAGCTCCAACGCCATCGTTATTAGATAAATTCATTAAAAAAGCTTCTAGGTCCTTATTATTTAAAATTGATATCATTCCATCAAGATATTTTTCATTACAGTGTTCGCAATGTAACGAACATTCGGTTCCAGTAATACTTATTGCCGGAAACCTTTTATTGGGGATATAAACTTTAAGTTCATTACTAAAATTTTGCTTTTTTAAATTATAAGCAAGTTTAAAAAAAGGTTCTAAATCTTTTGATTCCAGGTTTATCAACTCTTCATAATCTAACCAAGTCTGGGTACCGGTTTCAAATTTCTCTAGCAATACTTTAATTTCATTCATATTTTTTTAACCATTCAATATTCGAATATTTCTGTAGAACAAGTTCTTTTGCTAATTCCAATTCATAATCTGTATAAATTCCTTCTTTTAATTTTATCCCTAATGTGGTTTCAAAACCATCTTTTAGAGATAATAGAAAATCTTCTTCGTTATAATAATTTAATTGTTCCTTTATACCAATACATTTAGCAAAAACAGAATTTACCATTTTCGATTTGCCTACGTTATGAGGTGCTTTTAGAACTGAATACATAAGTTCTGGATCGAGTTCTAACAAAATCGTTCCATGTTGGAGGATAAAACCCCTTTTTCTGATTTGCGCATTTCCAGAAAACTTCTTTCCATCTAAAAAAATTGCGGGACAATGTATAACTCCTTTTTCTGGTTGTAATCCATACTTTGTTAGACCCATGATTATTCCTGCCTCTAAGATTTCGAACTGCTCAATTACTTTCTTTGCATTAAGCCCTTCTAGAAATTTTATAGGACACACAATAGAATATGTAATTTCGCGAGTATTGTCGTGAAACACCGCCCCTCCCCCTGTAATTCTCCGTACGACATTAAAACCCTTTTCAATAGCTACATTCGTGTTAACTTCGTTTGAAAGGCTTTGATTTCTACCTATTGACACTGTTGATGGTTCCCACTTAAAAAACCTCAATGTGTTAGGAGATCTTTTTTCAATAACAGCATTTAAAATAGCCTCATCTAATGCCATATTCCAATATCCATTTCTAACTTCTATAGGAATAAATCTCCATTCTTTCAAACTTTTTACCATTATCTTTAATGAACGAGCTTAATTAAGGATTGAAAAATATTATCTTTTTCATTTGTTACGAGTTGTCTCGGGTAATTATAGATTGGACCAGAAGGTTTTGATGTATAATATGGACGATTGCAACCTGGACAGCCCGATGTTAGAAATGCGTTAGTCTCGTCAATAATGTCCCATAAATCTCTTTTAATTAAATTAAATTTGATTACATCGCCGTTATTATTAAAAGTAAAATCCTTAAGGTTTTTAAGTCCATTTATAAGAAGATATCTTCCAAGCTGTATTTTTCTAAAATGAATAACATTAGGTTGCCTGAGATTTTCAAGCCTTGTTCCTTTAATTGGTGTAAATGAAAATAAACTTACTCTGATCCCTAACGAGTCTAGTTTATTAATTAATGTTAAAATTTCTTTCTGAGTTTCGCCTAAACCAACGATTAAATGTGTGGTAACAAATCCTTCTGAAAAAATTTCTAATGCAGTTTTAAGATTTTGAAAGTGAGTATCCCAATCGTAAGGGCTGTTAACCTCCTTACCTTTTACTTCCTCAAAGATCTTAGGCGTAGCGGCATCAAGAGCTATACCCACTCTCTCTACACCAATAAGCTTTAATTCTTCTAATTTTTCTCTCGACATAGGTGGTATTGCGACAGATATTGGTGTATTACTGTTCTTTCTAAGTTGAGTAATAATTTCCAATAAATCTTGAAAATTTTGTGGGTAATTTAGAGTTTGAATGCAAACTCTTTTAAACCTTTTTGTTGTTGGTAAATAACTTATTTTTGTTAGAAATTCTTTAAAAGAAAAAACTGGCCAGCTTACTCGAGAAAGCATCTCAACTGAGCTTTCTGATTCCCTGGCTTGTGGACAAAAGCCACAGTTTGCAATACAATGACCCTCTTTATAAGTCATGATATAACATGTAGTTGGAACATCTTTAAATCTTTTACTTTGATATAATCCAAGCACTGAAGCGCTCCCAATTGACACCCTAATTTTCTCTATTGTCATAATTAAACCAATATTTTCTCTAAAGATAACCTTTTTTATAAAAATATGACTCAATTCAAAAAAAATTTATTGTATAAATTATTCAAGTTTATATTTTTATAGGAATTATATTGATGGAAAATGGTAAATACTGAATATAACTTTCAAAAAATCGAGCAAAAGTGGCAAAAAAAGTGGGAAAAAGAGAAAGTATTCGAAGTTAAAGAAGATTTGAGCAAAGAGGGGAAGAAAAAATATTACGTTTTGGAGATGTACCCCTACCCAAGCTCAGATTTACATATCGGACACCTTCGCAATTATTCAATAGGGGACTCATTTGCAAGATTCAAAAGAATGCAAGGGCTTAATGTATTATACCCTATGGGCTATGATAGCTATGGATTACCCGCAGAAAATGCTGCCATAGATCAAGGGGTCGATCCCGCAGAATGGACAGACTTTAATATAAAATCGATTCAACAACAACAAAAGCGCATAGGACTTTCATACGATTGGAGGCGAATGGTTTACAGTCACGATCCTAATTATTACAAGTGGGATCAATGGTTCTTTATAAAGATGTACGAGAAAGGTTTAGCATATAGGCAAGAAAGCTACGTGAATTGGTGCCCAGATTGCACGACGGTACTAGCTAATGAACAAGTTCTAAGCGGTAAATGTTGGCGTTGTAGTTCTGAAGTCGAACAGAAGTTCTTAACTCAATGGTTTTTAAAAATTAGAGAATATGCTGAGGAACTATTGAATGGATTAAACCAAGTTGAATGGCCAGAAAAAGTGAAAACTATGCAAAGAAACTGGATTGGGCGCTCCGAAGGAAGTACCATTCGGTTCCCAATTGTAGGAGAGGATCGAACAATCGACATTTTTACAACTAGGACTGATACTTTATTTGGCGTTACCTTTATGGTCTTCGCACCGGAACATCCCTGGGTAAAATTATGGGTAAAAGGGACGAAATATGAGGAGGACTTTGAAAAATTCTACAATGAAGTAACCAAACAAGATAAATTTGAAAGAACAGATAATGATGTAGAAAAAAAAGGATTATTTATAGGCAAATATGCCATTAACCCCATAACTAAGGAAGAGATTCCAATTTATGTGGGTAATTTTATCATTTATGAGTATGGTGCTGGAGCCGTTATGGCCGTTCCAGGACACGACCAACGAGACTTCGAATTTGCAAAAGAATACGATATACCAATAAAAATAGTTATCCAGCCGTTTGAATATGAATTAAATGCGGATAAGATGACTAGAGCATATGAAGGCGATGGAATTTTAATAAATTCTGATGAATTTAATGGTATGGAAAACCGATCTGCAATAGATTCAATTTCAAAAAAGCTAGAATCAATAGGAAGGGGAGAAGAAACTGTAAATTACAAATTAAGAGATTGGTTAATTTCCAGGCAACGTTATTGGGGGTGTCCCATACCAATTATTTACTGTGATACTTGTGGAATCGTACCCGTCCCATATGATGATTTACCTGTGGAGTTACCAAAAGATGTAAAATTTACGGGAAGAGGAAATCCGCTTAAAACAAGTGAAATTTATGTTAAAGTTCCATGTCCAAAATGTGGGAAACAAGCAAAAAGAGAAACAGACACGATGGATACGTTTGTAGATAGCTCTTGGTATTTTTTCAGGTATTGTGATCCAAATGAGAAAGGTTTACCATATAGAAAAGAAATAGCAGATTATTGGATGAATGTTGATCAATATATTGGTGGAATAGAACACGCTATAATGCATTTGTTATATGCTCGATTTTTTACTAAAGTAGCTCGAGATATTGGTCTTCACTCATTTAATGAGCCATTCCAGCGTCTTTTAACACAAGGAATGATAAATAAAGCCCATCCTTTCTGTCTTGAATGCGAAACTTTCGCAAAGAAAGCAGAAATGCACGATAAAAAATGTAAAC
>JABCSY010000074.1 GCA_018238625.1 Promethearchaeota archaeon | reverse complement strand
TAAGTTACCAGGGATGAAAAATGGCGTAGAAAAGCGTTTTCGAAATAGGAACCTTAATGAATTTCTTTAGCAACCTTTGATTAGTTTTCTCAAATTATCATTTTGGATGTATAAATTTTGTAGAAGAAATCTCGTTAATGAGTTAAAAATTAAGTAGAACAAATACATTTTATTTGTTATAGATTATCTGAAAAATAAAATAGATTATAGATTTAATTCTTTTAATTTCTCTTTAATTTCTTTTGTCTTTTCAGGATTAAGATCGTAAACAAGCGCAAAAACGACAAGAGCAATGAGGGTCAAGATCATTGGTATTAATGCAGTATGCAAACGTATTCCAAACTGTGCAAATTCTGTTTGAGTAGGTGAGAATGGATCGAAACCTGTTAATGTATGGGTAATCGCAAATATCCATCCCTGAGCAATTAGCGAAAATCGGGTGAAAAACGTGTAAACACCCATGAAACTCCCTTCAATGTGTTTCCCAGAATCAGCTACGGCTTCATCAATCGCATCTGCTAAAACGGGGTTAGTTCCAATCCTAATCGCCCCCCCTCCTATTCCTAATATGAATGCAGCTATAATAAAACCTATTGTAGTTTGGGTGAACATAAATGGTAATAACCCTATTGTGTTCAAGAATACTCCAAGTATCAACATTTTCCGGTTATTTTTCATTTTCTGAGATAATAATAACCAGGGAAAAAGTGAAACGATCACTGCAAGGATAAACGGTACAAGTATCAATATAGCAGAACTCGGTGGTTCCTCGAGAATATAAAGAGTAACATATTGGATCGATGCAGTAAGACTAACTGCTATTATTCCATCCATCAAAAACACTAAAATTAATACCATGAAATTCTTATGGGTTACAACGATTTTCAATGTGTGGAAAAACGAGACAGATTCTCTATTTTCTTGCTCTCTAACATAACGATCCTTCAAATCTTTACTCTCTCGATGTCCAGGAATCGAAGCTGTAAAAATTACCAGATTAACAACTACAAAAATCCATGCCATACTAACAAATGAGGAAGGATTAGTTACATCTATGAGAAGAGGAGGGATTATAAATCCAATTGCTGTTCCAAGAACAGCTAAAAGCATTCGCCAGAAACCACCTTTCCTTCTCTCACTATCTAACTGGAACTTGTCCGGAAATAACGCAGTATGGCTCAATTGTGTCATCGTATAAAATAGTTCGTAAATACACAACGATATTAATATCCAAGCAAAGTATATCCACGCGGCATCCACTGGATCTAAATAAGGGGGACTAAATATAACAGCAAGAAATAGTATTGCTGGTATACCTCCAATTATAAACCACGGGTATCTTTTGCCAAGTCTACTCCAGAATTTTCTCGGACGATCTGCAATATATCCAAAAATTGGATCGTTAATTATATTCCAGACTGCGAATATGGTATACGCAAGAGTTATTATTATAATATCTAAACCTACGACTACTTCCCAGAATATATAGTATAACCCTCCGAAAATTCCGTTAAAGAGAGAATATAGTAAATCTGCCGTTCCATAGGAAAGCATATTAAATAATGAAATTTTTTTCTTGTTTTCACTCATTAAAATCTCCTAATTTAATTTAAAGAGAAACTCCCCTTTTATAGAGCCCCCAAAAAAAAATTTAGTTATAATTATTTAATTTTTTTGTTTATTAATCTTTCACTTTATAAAAAAAATTTAGATCGACGCTAAATTTAATACTTTTATGAAAAAAGAAAGGCGGTTCATAGGGATGTATAAAGATATAAACGAGAAAAATGAACGATTCTATTTTTTAGTAATGCGATACATTTTTTAAATCGAACATGCATTGACTAGTAATATGAAACAAAAACGATCAATATTTGTTTTTATTTTATTAATTTCCTCGATTTTTATTTTTATTTCGATCAAATACGCATATGCAGCAGAGTTCAAAGAAATTAAAAACGCTCACATTGGACACTATCAACCTTCAGGAGTAAGCGTAATGTTTGAGGACGTTGAAATTAATGGTACATACGCGTATGTATCAGACGCCAGTTTACCGGGTTTAAGAGTGATCTCTTTAGCAGATCCTTCTAATCCGTCTCTTACTGCCTTAAGAACAGTAACCGGAGCGAGCAGTTATGAAATTGAAATCGCTAACGATGTTGCATACTTAAGAGTAGTGGAGGATCAAGACTGGAATATCGAATATATCGATATTTCCTCGCCCGCATCTCCCGTATATAAAGGATTGTTAGATTTAGGCTACGCGAGGGGTTTTGACGCTTCGGAAACTACTCTTTTCGTAAATAATTACACTGAAATTATATCTTTTAATTTTTCAAATGTAGAAAGCCCAGTAGAGTTAGATAGACTTAATTTAACTGAATTTGTTGAATCATTAACATTCATTGAGGATTACCTTTACATCTGCACAACAACCCACCAGCTAAAAATTGTAAATGCTACTGACCCTTCAAATTTAAATTTAATAAGTTCGTTTGATTTAGGGGAGTATTACGCTCAAAGCTATTTTATTGAAGAAAATGTGTTGTATACTTCGGGTCTTATTAGTACAAAAACGATTTTACATCGCGCCCATGTTAAATCAATTGACATCTCAGATAAAACTAACGCGTCCTTTTTATCAGATATTTTTATCGATGGTATTAACGGAGTAGGAATCGCTATTCACGATAACAAATTATTCGCAGGAGCTTGCGCCGAAGGAATAGTTGTTGTTGACATTACCGATCCGTCGTCTCTACAAGCGATAGGTTTCTACGACGATTATCAGGACATTTATTGTGGAGGAAGTAAACATTATGCGTTGTATCCAAAACTATACGAAGACGCAACTCTTGGTAATTTGTTGGTATTTACATCTATGGGATGTGGCTTAAACGTAATTTCAATTGATAATTTAGAATTCGAACTAAGCATACCTGGTTTTGACGTTTTCCTATTGGCTCTGACAACGATGATTGCTATCTTTCATGTGCACAAAAAATTAAGAAAAAATTTAGATTCTTCCGAATCTATCACTAAATCATAAGCTTTTAATTGAGTTTTAATATAATTAAAAGCTCTATATTATTTTTGCAAATATCTCTTTTACTTCTTGATAAGAGCGATTTTCTCTGGGTAAGATAAATTTATGAGCGGTAGTTCTTGCCTTATATATTTTTATATGATTATATCAAACCTTTTATTTAAGTTTGAGTATCAAGATTAATATTTTTAAAGAGTAATTTTAGTTTTTATAAGATCAAACCTTATATGAGGTGCACCTTTTTTTTCACATAAGCTCGCTTAAACGAAATAGAGAGAGTAAGAAAAATCGTGACGTTAAAAATTGTATCATTTAGCGGAAAAGGCGGCGTTGGCAAATCTACCTTGCTAGTGCTCATGCTTAAACACATCTTGGAATCGAAAAAATACGAGAACATACTGGTTATTGACGCCGATCCCGACGCAAACATCGGAGACATTATCGGTGAAGACGTTGGGTTCAAACAAACGGTAGGAGGAAAAATGACAGCGCTCAAGGAAAAAATTCAGAAAAGACAAATACCCCTCGAAGTTTCGAAAGATTCAATTATCGAATCTGAGGTTTTCGGCGCGCTTATAGAATTAGACGACTTCGACCTTTTAGAAATGGGACGCGGAGAGGGTAGTGGATGCTATTGCAGTGTAAATAATTCACTCAAACGCATAATTGATGTATTATCCAAAAATTACGATATCGTTCTAATAGACAGTCCCGCTGGGTTAGAGCACTTTGCCCGAAGGACGGGGCGGGATGTGACTGACCTCGTTATCGTAACGGACGCGAGTAAAATGGGATTTCATACCATCGAAAGAATCGTCGAAGTAACCAACGAAGTCCAATTAGACTTTAAAAACATCCTCGTTATCGGTAATCGTTTTCCCGAAGACATGAAAAAATTATTAACCGAAAGAGTTGAAAACATTAAAGACGATAGGGTAAAATTTCTAGGCTTACTTCCTAACGACGAAGAAATTAGTAAAATGAACTTACTCGAAAAAAATCTGCTAGATATTTCTGCTGAAAACAAATTTTACAAATCTGCAAAAGAGCTTTTCGTAAAAATAATCTAATTTTTATCTGATATAAAATAAGGGTTTATATCTAAATTTTTCGTTTAAATCTTCTCCAGTCATGTTTAGAACGATTCTCTAACTTTTTTCCTGTTAATCTTTCGTATTCCGTTGTTATGAATTCTTGGAACTCGTTATAACCTAAAATAAAGGGCACGATAATAAGAGTCTTCCCACTCCTTATCGTTTCAAGCTAAATCTCCCTTTCGTGTCCCGATATCCCCCTAGTATCCTGTTTTATTATGCGAAAGTCACAAAAACTAAAAACTCCAAAACTCCAAAAACCCCTAAACACCCAAAAATCTTAGATTGATTAAAAAGTTGTGATTCATAGAATAAAAACAATTTAACCAAATTGTTTTAAATAAATAAGAAAAACGACGAAATAAATTATTAGCCAAGCAAAGAAGAAAAATAAGAGAAAAATTACTGTTGTTGACGATACATAGGCACGATTTTTGAAGTGAATTCTTCTAAAGTGTAGGGAAAATCGTCTTCGCTTGAAATCTTCCCTAATTCCATCAAAATCTGTCGTGCTAACAACCAAAAAGCTAAGCCTAACGCTTTCTTCCCTCTATTATTTGCGGGTATTGCGAGGTCGATTCCATCAAGTAAATCGTCAGTATCGAACAATGCTACGACGGGGATTCGAGCTAATTGGGCTTCTCTTAAAATTACTTTATCGGCATGAGGATCAACGATAACTACCACCGACGCATCTTTAATATAATCATCTATGACAGGATTTGTTAAAGAGCCAGGAATAAAACGCGTGGTGATTGCTCTACATCCTAACACTTTGCAAAATTGTTTTACTGGTTCTTTTCCATATCTTCTGACGGAGGATACGATCACCTTATCGCTTCCACCCTCAACATATTTGCTCAGGAATTTTGCGGCAACATTTAGGCGTTCGTCAGTTTTAGTCAAATCAATAACATACAAACCGTAATTAGTTTGTCTGTACACAAATTGTTTCGCATCTCCAGATAATAATTTTGTTCCAATGTGGATTCCACAACTTAGATATAATTGCTTTTTTTCCTCATCCTTGTCAATAATTTTTTCAGGTTGCTCAACTTCAGCGTCTATATCGTCAGTATCAAGCAAATTAAGTTCTTTTTCGATATCTAAATCTTCTTCAAAATCTTCTTCGAAATCTTCCTCGATATCTTTTTCTTTTACTTTTACTTTTTCTTTTACTTCTTCCTTCAGAGTTTTCTTAGTTTTTTCTATTTTTTTCTTTTTTTTAGCCAATGTAATACCCTATAATAGAATTAGTATATCAAATTACAATCTTAGATAAATTAAATAAAATAACATAATTTTAAAATTTTATTAAAAGAAATCTTCTAATTCTCTTAGAACTAAAGATTTAATATATCAAAATAATTAAATTTATTATTAAACTCAAATAACATATTTGATCGAGAATGGTTTCGTATAGATTATTGCTTGGAATTGTTGTTGGAATTGTTTTTAGTTTTTTTACAGCATTCTTTTTTAGTATGGAAGAGATAATTATCCAACTACAACTTTATTCACAAATTGACGTTTTAAAAGTTATAATCATTTTAATTGGAGCTAATTTTAAATACGATCTCTTTTCAATATTTGCCGGATCGTCCACGATAATCGATGTTCTTGCTCCACAGCTTCTCGCTAGTATTTTTATTGGTTATTTGAGTGGTACTATTTCGAAAGGTTTGAAAAGAGGTTTTATCGCAAGTTTGCTGATTATTATAATCGATTTTTTAATCTGGATGTTGTTAAGCGTTATATCTGGCGAAGATTTAATGGCTTTATTTCAAGGAACTCAACTATCTGTTACAATTGGAGGAATAATTACTGCAATTATAGGGTCTATTATAGGTGGTTCCTTAGGAGGTTTCATAAGTGGCCCTTATGAAGAAGTTTATTAATTTATAAAACAAAAAAAGTATTGGATAGAATTTGTTTAACTAAACCTTTTAGTTAATAATTAATTATTAAAGTGTAATGGCAAGCGAAGAAACTCTACCTAATAGCGATTTTGCTTTTGACTTATTGAAAAAGTTAAAAGTTCCATATAATGTACGGCGTCATTCTCTAAAAGTTGCTGAGAAAGCTTTAGAGTTAGCAGAAAGAATTAAGTTGAGAGAGGTTGATATGGATTTAATTGAAATTGGAGGCCTCTTACACGATATTGGTAGGTGTAAAACCCATGGGTTTAATCACGCCTTAATTGGGGCTAAAATAATTAGAGAAAGAGGTTTACCAGAGCGGCTTGCCAAAATTTGTGAAACTCATATTTTAGGTGGATTAGATAAAGAAGATGCTAAGCGAGTTGGGTTACCTGAGAAAGATTTTTTACCACAAACCCTTGAAGAAAAAATTATCTGTCTTGCAGATAAACATATAGCAGGAACTAAAGAAGTTTCTATCGAACAGAGATTTGAAAAATGGTTCAATAAATATGGTAAAACTCAGATACTTATTAAAGCTAAAGAACGAATTGAAAAAATACAAAGAGAAATTGAAGATTTAACATAATTTAGAAACTTAAAGTTTTTTTTTTAATTGGTTTATGATTCCTCCGCTATCTATAATACCTGTTAGGAATTTTGGTATTTTTTTAAAGTTGATAGTTAAATTTTTTGATTTGTTTATTAGAACACCTTTTTCCAAAGAAATTTCTATATTATCTTGTTTCGTAAAATTATCAGATTCCCATTCTAAAGTAATTGCTGGAATGCCGTTATTTATTAAGTTCCTAAAATAAATTCTTGCAAAAGATTTGGCAATAATTGCTTTTATTCCCAAAATTTTGAATACATAGACTGCTTCTTCACGAGAACTTCCTGTTCCAAAATTCTCTCCAGCTATAATAATATTTCCTCTGTCAACATGTTTGGAAAAGTAAGGGTCTATAAATTCTAAAGCGTGTTTAACCATTTCATTTTCATCTCTTATAGTCAATGTATGACTCGGAATGATGTCGTCTGTGCTAATATCGTCACCAAGGATGTAGGCATACCCTTCAATTATATCCATATTTATAACACCTCCCTTGGATCAGTTATTTTTCCGTTTAGGGCTGATGCCGCTACGGTTGCTGGTGAGGCTAGAAAGACTTCTGAAGAAGGATCCCCCATTCTACCAATAAAATTTCGATTTGTGCTACTGATACAAACATCTTTAGGTCCCAACACTCCAAGATGTCCCCCAATACAAGCCCCACACGTAGAATTAGTAACTATAGCTCCAGCACTTAAAAAGATTTCAATTAAACCTTCTCTTAAAGCGTGCAAGTATATTTCTTTTGAAGCGGGTGTTACAATCATTCTAGTATTGGAATTGATTTTTTTACCGTTTAGTATTTTAGCAGCAATTCGAAGGTCTTCCATTCTACCATTAGTACAACTACCTAAAAACGCTTGGTCTATTTTATATCCCTCTACATCTTCTATGTTAGCCAGATTTCCGGGATTTGAGGGTTTAGCTACAACAGGAGTAATTTCAGACAAGTTGTAATGAAATTCCTTCTCATACTCCGCATCCCCGTCTGGTAAAACTTTATTATATTGTTTTTTTGTTCTCTTTTCTAACCAATCTTCAAGTTTTTTATCAGGTAAAAATACACCAAATTTTGCTCCCGCTTCCACAACCATATTTGCCACTGTCATCCTAGAGTCAATAGATAAGCGTTGAGAGCCACTTCCATGAAATTCTAACGATTTATATATAGCTCCTTTAGTGGAAATATCTCCTATCAAAGTTAAGATAAAATCCTTTGACATTACACCTTTGTCTAGCGTGCCAGATAAATTGATTTTAAACGATTCGGGAACTTTTAACCACATCTTACCCGTAGCAAACACAACAGAGACGTCTGTAGCGCCTATACCGGTAGACAAACAATTGAAAGCCCCGTATGTTGTTGTATGACTATCAGAGCCCACTATTAACATTCCTGGCCTTGCAAAACCCATTTCAGGTAAAACCTGATGACATATACCTTTGTCTAATTGGTAACCGTAGTTATTAGTGAATTTATATTTCTCAGCAAATTTTCTTGCGTCTTGGTGCATTTGGGCTGCTGATATCGTGGGAGGAGGTACCCAGTGATCTAATATGAAAAAAATCTTGTCTGGATCCCATACATAATCTATTCCGAGTTTCTCGTATTCTATATGTACTCTTCCACCTAATTGTTCGTGAACCATTATCAAATCAATATCAGAATCGATAAATTGTCCAGGCGATATCTCTTTAAGATTTGAATGTTCTTTAAGTATTTTTTCTGCTATTGTATAACTCATTTTGTTTCACGCGTAAGTTCTTGGTTTACACAAAAAATATTATATTATACAAAATTTATTATTTAACTTGAATCCCCTTAGCTTTTAATTTATTTAATACAATCTGTTGAATATTTTCTTGAACAAGTTCAATAATATCGTCGGTATTTATTATAGAATACCCCTCTTCTTTGGCACGGGTAATGTAGAGTTTTCTTACTTGTTCTAAAAATGAAGTATCTTCGAATTTTTCTAAATCCCTTTGATTTTTTCTTGCTAATGACATTTTAGGATCGATGTCTAAGATAATTGTTAAGTCGGGTTTACCTGCAAACTTATTTAAGCTCTTCACCCATTCAATTGTTATACTTTCAGATTGACACGATTGATATATAATAGAAGATTCAATATACCTATCTGATATGACAATATAACCTTCTTCTAACTTCATCTTTATATCATTTCTATAATGAAGGTCTCTGTCAGCAGCAAACAATAAGGCGTCCGTTGACGGTGGAATTTTATCGTCTTTCAAAAAATCTCTTAATAATTTTCCAATTTCGCTATTTGAAGGCTCATGAGTTAAATAGATTTTTAAACCTTTCAAGCTTAAAAAGCCTGCCAGTAATTTGCTATGAGTAGTAGTGCCAGATCCATCTATTCCATCTAATACAATAAATAATGTTTGTTGCATCGTTTATTTCATGTTAAATTATTATTTGAATCTATAAAAATTAATAGGAAAATATTGCAATTTCTATATAAATTATTAATCATTTGAATTTTAACTAATTTAGGTTTTAAGGTTGATTAAAATTTTAAAGGAAAATGTGTATTCAATATTAATAGGTTAATTTAAAAATATATTAAGGCGATAAGTATGACAACAGGATTTTGTTCCAATTGCAAACAAAATGTTTTATTAGTTAGAGAAGAGATAGATTGGCCAGTAGCAATAATTTTATTATGTTTTACGGGAGGAATTGGACTTATTATATATTTAATAATTTATTATAGCAAAACTGAAGATCGCTGTGTTCACTGTCACTCACATATTAAAACATTAACAGCGCCTAACGCCCAACTTGTGCAACAAAAAGCTCGAAATGTTCAAAATCCATATCACTTTCAGACTGAAACCCAAAAGCAGCAAAAAACTGAATACAAAGCTAACGAATCGATTGAGGATGTTAAAACTATACAACCGAATTTCTGTCCATTTTGTGGAGAGCGTTTAGAAAATAAAGACGCTAAATTTTGCCCACATTGTGGCACGAAAGTTTAATTTATGAAATAATTCCCAATTAAAAATACAATTTACATCTTATACTAAATAGATCACTTTCGTTGATAGAATAAATATTGGGGGTTTTTTCTTTTCTCAAGTATGTTTTCTCAATTGATAGAACTTTTTGTACTCTAAAATAGATTCTATTCTCTTTTACCCATATTTTATCAACCAGAATATTAAGAGTTCCAATGTTTCCAACACTATAGACCTGAAACGATGTTAATTTTTCCATTGTTGAACTATCTAAAATAAATTCATATAGTTAGATTTTGACTTAATTTTTAATAACCTCACGAATTTTAAAATAAAAATATGTACAAAATTTAGATGTTCTTTTAAAAATTGGACTCCAAATTATTTTTAATCTCTTGAAGTCAACTTTAATTAAAGAAGAAATAATATTACTGAAAATAGATAAAGGAGGTAAAAAAAAATTACAACAATGTATTGTTCTAATTGTAAGACGAACGTTCTTACAGTGAGAGAAGAAATTGATTTAGGTTTGATAATTATTTTGTTTATATTTACAGCGGGGTTTGGATTACTTATTTATCTCGCAATTTACTACGATAAAAAACCAACTCATTGTATTCATTGTAAAACTATTTGCCAACCCATTTTATCGGAACAAACCAATAATTATTCACCTCTAAAAACTAACGAAGCTAAAAGTTATCGAGAGGTAAATCTTTACAAATCAAATGAGTCCACAATTGAAGAACATTCCAAGTTTTGCTACAACTGTGGAGTACAACTTTCTGAGAGAGAAGGGTTAAAATTCTGTGCGTTCTGTGGAACAAAAATTAATTAAATATTTTCTTTTCATTTTCTTTTTTTTAAAACATTCATAAATTCATAAAAGTACTTGTAAGAATTCTCAAAGTAATCGTCTTCTTTGGAATATTCTAAGCTTTGAGAAAAAATTTCGCTAAAACCTATAACATTTTTTTCTTCTATTATTTTCTTATATTTATTGAGTAATTTTTCGAATAGATCTAAGATTTTAAGAAACTCTTTATTTTCCATTTGGATTTCTCCAAACATTTCCATTTCTCTCTGGATAATACTCTCTGCAAAAACTTTTTGAAGCAAGAAAGTTGTGCCTGTGTATCTGGTTAATTCGTTCAATGGTTCATCGGTACTTCTAAGAAGATTTAGAAATAGAATGTTTAACATGTGTGGTACACCTAACGTTAAAGCTATTCTCTTATCGTGAACTTCTGGTAAGGTTTCAGTAATTACTAATCCATCTAATTTAAATAAATTCAGAAGTTCATTAAATAACTCGTCGTATTGGTCAGTTCCTCCAACTTTCAATACCATCATAAAATAATTTTTCATATCTTTAATTCCTGGACCAAACATGGGATGTAGTGAAATGCAATTTACTGGAAAATTATTTTTTATTTCTGTTAGGGCTTTAAAAACGGCAGATTTTAAAGAAGTAATATCAAAGACTATCGCATTTTCTTTCAAAAGTGGTGCTATTTTTCTTATCATATCAGGAGTAGAGCTTATTGGAATTGAGATCATAACAATGTCGGCGTTTTTAACGCTTTTTTCAAGCGAAAGCTCGTAATTAACGCTCAACTCTAATGCTACTTTTATTAATTTATCTTCGTTTCGAGCAAATAAGGTTACTTCAAATCCATGTTTTTTAAAAAATCTTCCAAAAACTTTACCCATTCCACCAGAGCCGCCAATAATAGTAAATTTTTTACCCAACATTATTTTTTCCCTAAAAATTCAACTACTTTTTCTTTCATTAAATTTAAATTTGGTTTTTTACCCGTCCACCATTCAAATGCTAAAGCGCCTTGATTAACAAACATATCTAACCCACCTAGTGTTTTGCAACCAATTTTGCTAGCTTCTTTTATTAATCGAGTTTCGAGAGGATTATATACTATATCAAATACAAACAAATCTTTGTGTAGTATTTCCTCAGAAATCGGCGATTCTCCAATATCTGGATACATACCGAGTGGAGTAGTATTTATTAAAATATCTACTTCATTTACTAAGTTTTTTAGCGTATCAATACTCATATTCTTTCCTATCGCTTTAATCGCCGTTTTATTAGTCAAATCCTTAGCTAATTTTATTGATCGCTTTTCGGTTCTATTAGCTATATATAACGCATCTAAATCCTCTGATATAGCAAAACTAACTGCTTTAGCCGCCCCTCCTGCGCCCAATATTAATGCCTTTTTTCCACTTATTTCGCACCCCGCATCTAATAAAGCTTTTTTAGCCCCAGATGCGTCTGTGTTTTTTCCAATCAAATATTTACCTTTATTTTTTATAGTATTAACAGCACCTATCTTTTCAGCAAGTGGGTCAATTTCATCTAAATACGGGATAATATTTTCTTTATATGGAATAGTAACATTTATTCCTTTTATATTAAACATTTTAAACCCTAACACTGCCTTTTTAAGGTCGTTTGGTGGAATATTAAAAGCGACATATACATAATCGAGAGACAGATCTTTAAGGGCAGCATTATGCATTATCGGACTCATACTATGTTCGATTGGGTGTCCAATAACACATAAAACATTAGTACGAGCTGCTATATAAGGTTTTTTTAGCATTTTATTACTATAATTATTAAATTTAAAACTATTAATATGTTTAAGAATAAATTAATTTATATTTATTTAGCTATAATTAGAAAACAAGTAAAGGATGAATTTAAAAAATGAATAAGATTTCTCTTAATACGGGAATTACGATGTTTCCAATGCCTGCGGCGGTCATATCTGTAGGGATTGGTGAGGAAGCGAATTTAATTACTCTCGCTTACGTTGGTAAAGTATGTATGAAACCTCCAATTATCGCAATTTCATTACAACCTAGGCGCCATTCCTACAAATTAATTGAAAAACATGGAGAGTTTGTGATCAATTACCCTACAAAAGACCAATTGAGAGAAATGGATTATTGTGGGACGCGTTCTGGAAGAGATGTGAATAAATGGGAAGATTTAAACCTAACTAAAGAAAAAGGTATCGTAGTTCAAGTCCCTATGGTCAAAGAATTTCCATGGAATATGGAGTGTAAAGTAATAAAACGAATAGAACTAGGTTCTCATGTGTGTTATTTTGGAGAAGTGGTTGCCACTCATTCTGATTCGCGATTTGTAACGAATAATAGGTTAGACCCTGAAAAATTTAATTGCTTCGCATATATTAATGGAAATTACATAGGTTTACAAAAGGGTGTTTTAGGAAATCACGGATTTTCAATGAAATGATTGTTCTACTTTTTTTCTTGATATCAAAAAATACTATTTGGTTTAATTTGGTATGATTAAAGAATCTATTGCGTTGATTGGTTTTATGGCTACAGGCAAATCTACGGTAGGAAAGGAATTGAAGAAATATTTAGGAAAAGAATATAAATTTATTGAAACCGATCAACTAATTGTAGAGATGGCAGGTAAATCAATCCCTATAATCTTTTCGGAAGATGGAGAAGATAAATTTAGAGAATATGAAGTTGAAGCGTGCAAGAAGGCAGCAAAATCTAAAAAAGCTGTTATATCGTGCGGGGGAGGAATTGTTTTAAACAAAGTAAATGTAGAAAATTTAAAAAAAACCTGTCATATCGTTTTATTAACAGCTAGCTCAAAAGAAATTTATAATAGAGTAATGAAAGATGGGAAAGAAACTAGACCAGTGATCGACAAAGAAGGTCCAATGAAAGAAATCGAAAGCGCATTGAAACAAAGAGAACCTTATTATAATATGTCAGCAGAAATTATTATTAACACCACAGATAAAACAATTGACGAGATTATAGGAGAAATTATTAAGGCAACAATGAAATAAAAATGTGAAATTAATAAAGCGTGTGTTTTTATTTTTATAGATGGTATAACGCAAATTTATTGTAAAACCCAAATTTAAATTTATAAAACCTATTATTTGTTCAAAACACCTTCGAGAAAAAAAAATGACAGAAACTAAAAGAACTAAATGTGGAAGTTGTGGGGAAGAAAATCCTCGGAAATTACACGAAGAACCCGATAAAACACAAGTACTCTATTATTCAATGCAGGGCGCCCCCGTTTATAAAATAAGTAAAGATTCTTTACATATATAAAAAAAACGTGTAAAATGCGGTACATGTGGCGCTGTATTTGATAGAGAACAATAAAAAAAAATTTCTTATCTAATTATTAAATAATAATTGATAAGAGTTTCTTATTCTTTTCATTATTAATTTTTAGAATAATTTTTACATTAATCAATCAAATATGAGTAATAAATCATATCCAATAATTGTAGGAGCTGGACAGTTTACACAAGATAAACACACTCTTGATCCCCTTGATCCACTAAACCTCATGGCTAAAGCATGTAAGATAGCTTTAACTGATGCTGGAATACCCAATTTAAAGAATGTAATTGATTCAGTTTATATGGTAAATATTAATAGTTGGTCCTACGAGGATGCGCCAGAAGAGCTTAGCAAGATACTCTGTTTAAACCCCACACATAAGGTTTATTTACCGGATGGGGGCGATAGTCCTCAAATGTTAGTAAATAGGGCAGCGAAGGCTATAACTTCTGGAAAAAGTCAAGCAATCTTAATTACGGGTGGAGAAGCTTCTTATTCCAAATATAAGGCAAAAAAGGGGAAATTTGAATTAAATTGGCCTAAATTGAAGACTCCTAAATATATGGAGGGTAAATTATGGAATGGTATAAACGAATTTGCAAATAGATATAGATTGATATTTCCTCTTCTTACATACGCCATTTTTGAGACGGCTATACGCGCTGCTTCAGGTAGAAGCTTGGAAGAACATAAAAATCATATAAGTAAAATTTTTGAACATTTCTCAAAGATTGCATCTAATAACCCCTATGCTTGGACTCAACGCTCTTATACTGCTAAAGAAATTATAACTCCAACTTTTAAAAACAGATATATAACTCACCCTTATACTAAACTTATGTGCTCTAATGTATTTGTAGATCAATCCAGCGCATTAATAATGACAAGTAAGAGAATCGCTAAAAAACTCAAAATTGATTCTAAACTCTGGATTTATCCAATGGGGGGTGCAGACTTTAAAAACATTTTTAATATTACCCAACGTCCAAAGCTTAATAATTCACCAGCAGCAAAAGAAGGAGCAATTCTAGCATTAGAACAAGCTGGACTTAAACTTGATGATATTGATTTATTTGACATTTATAGCTGTTTTCCGTCTATTGTAGAAATCATTAAAAAGGAAATAGGTATAAAGGAAAATGATCCTCGCTCATTATCGATTACAGGTGGGCTTCCATATTTTGGTGGGCCATGGAGCAATTATTCTTTACACGCAATCGTTTCTGCTGTAAATCTTGTTCGTAAAAACCCTTTATTAAAAATAATGGTTATAGCAAATGGAGGATATAATACAAAACAGTCCTTTGGTATTTACGGGACTGACCCACCTCTTATACAATGGGGTGAACAAAATAATGCTAAAATACAACAATCTATCTTAGAAAAACAATTACCAAAACCCATAGAACAAGCTAATGGAAAACTTACCATTGAAGGATATACAATAACTTATGATCGAACTGGCGTACCCAAGCAAGGGATTGTAATAGGAACTCTTGAAAGTAATCGTCGTACTATAGCTTTTATTAATGCTGAACCAGATATCTTAATTAAATTAGAGAAACAAGAACTTGTTGGTCAAAAATTCCCCGTTCATTTTGATATTAATTTAGATCGAAATGTCATTAATCTCAAGAATTGGAATTAAATAATAATTGATGCATTTCTCGTAAAGTTTTGATGTTAATTTGTCCAGGAGCTGTTTTGTCTCTTAGAGAAGCATATGTCCATAGTGAACCAAATTTAACGCAGATAATTCTGGAAAAAATCCCCAATTCGCCCATAGCAAAACATACTATCTTTTTGCCGTCTTGTGAAATTGTTCTACAAATTTTTAAAACGTTTAAATTATCCTCGAATTTTTGAGGAGTAAATATTAATTTAAAGACGCTTTCATGTATTTTATCTGAATCTACAGAGCATTCTTGAACCAACTTATCCTCAAACTTATCTATAAGAGAAATTGTTTCTTCATATGTTGGAGTATCATCAAAGTCATGAAAAGAGAAAATTA
Organism: Promethearchaeota archaeon; assembly: GCA_018238625.1. GTDB lineage: Archaea > Asgardarchaeota > Lokiarchaeia > Sigyniarchaeales > SOKP01 > SOKP01. The sequence goes on along the minus strand of JABCSY010000074.1, from coordinate 3,571 downwards.
AATCTACATTGTTTTTGTAAGCTAAATTTGTAATTATTTTCAAAATCTTAATATCAGACTTCATTTCTATATCCAAATAATCGGGTTTTGCTTCAACCAATAACTTTAAAATTTGTAATCGTTCATCTTTATTAAGATTATATTGACCTCGCTCTTGAATTCTCCTAAAAGTAAAGATTATTGGTATTTTAGGAGTGATAAGACTCAACAATTCTGTTAAAAAGGAGAAAGTGATAAATTTTACTTCATTTATGTAATCAAATCTAAATTCAATTAAATCAGGCTTTTTTTCTAGCGATATTTCTATTAATTTTCTATTTATATTAAGATCAGCAGATTTAATTGGAATTGCGATACAGATCTTATATTTCATTATAATCCTATAAAAAAAATTATTGTAAAAATTAATTTACACTTCGAGTATCTTTTTAATGTCCTTCTCGGTTAATTCTAAAGTATTTTCAGCGTTTATCTTTCTCATTAACTTTTTCTTTTTGTAATATTTTATTATCGGTTTAGCGTTCTTTTCGTAAGTGTCTAACCGGTTTTTTAAAGTTTCTTCATTGTCGTCGCTTCTTTGCTCAAACTTAATTTCAGCACCACATTTATCGCAAATACCTTCTGTTTTTGGTGGAAGAGTGTATTTATTATAGATTTCACCGCATTTTTTACAAGAGTATCTTCCTAAAATTCTTTTTGTAATGATATCGCGACTTACATCTAATAAAAGGAATAGATCTATTTCAGTTATCTCGGTTAAAGCTTCAGTTTGGGTTAGAGTTCTTGGAAAGCCATCTAATATGAATCCATGTTCTTTTACATCTTCTTTACTCAGCCTATCCCCAACCATATCAATAGTTACTTCGTCCGGAACTAATTCACCCTTATCCATGTATTCTTTAGCCTTTAATCCAAGGGAAGTTTCATTTTTTAAATTTTCTCGGAAAATATCCCCAGTGCTAATATGTGGTATGTCAGGTAAAACTTTCTTTATTTGAGAAGAGAACGTACCTTTCCCACTACCGGGAGGTCCGAACAGAACTACTCGCACTTTTGTTTTCAATTTAATCATCTCTTATATTAAGCGAATATTATTTTTTATTAATATTAAAGAGTATGGTTGAATTAAATAACTTTCTTAAATAATATTTACTAAAATTAGTTAATCAGAATGAGGTATTTTCTATCATATTTAAGCATAAGAAAAAGTGCATCTAAAGTATTATGAATTAAATTAAAAAAAAACTAAGTTTGACCGCCCCCATACAGAAAAAAGTCTGGCGTAAGTCGAGCGTTTGGTACAACAGAATATTTACCTAGATCGGTCACTCCATCTTCAATTAACACTTCATCATCAATGAAAAAATTGCCTGTATAATCTCTACTATTTCTAGTTAGAATTATGTAAGCAGCATCAGCTACGATTTCTGGTTTTCTCGCGTGCTTGAAAGCAGTTTCTCCCCCCAATAAATTCTTTACTGCTGCTGTGGCGATAGTAGTTCTGGGCCATAAAGCGTTTACTGCAATCCCGTCCTTTTTGAATTCTTCAGCCATACCAAGGACGCACATGCTCATACCGTATTTTGACATAGTATAAGCCACGTGATGAGTAAACCATTTTGAGTCCATATTTAAAGGGGGTGAGAGATTTAATATGTGAGGATTATCAGAGTCCTTTAAGTAAGGAATACATAACTTTGAGCATAAAAATGTTCCACGAACATTTACAGAAAACATGAGATCAAATCGTTTCATTGGAGTCTTTAAAGTAGGAGTCAGACTTATCGCACTTGCATCGTTAATCAAGATATCGATCCCACCAAATTCTTTAATAGTTGCATCTACGGCGGTTTGGATTTGTTCTTCAAATCGGATATCAGCAATGCATGGGATTGCCTTACCCCCAATAGATTCAATATCTTCAACAGCGGAATAGACGGTTCCAAGTAGCGTCGGATGTGGGTCTTTAGTTTTAGCTACTACGGCAATATTCGCGCCATCTTTAGCTAATCTCATAGCGATCGCTTTCCCAATTCCTCGACTTGCCCCGGTAATAAAAGCTGTTTTTCCTTTTAAACTAGGCATATTATTATCCACCTTAAAATTTCTCATATATTTAATATCAAATCAGTAAATTCACAAACTAATTTGGTATTTGATTGTAAATATTTGAAGTGATTATTATCGTTTACAATTATAATTTAAAAGAAAAACGGATTAAGTTGTTCTAAAAGAGTTTTCTACATTTTTTATAAGAGATTCAACTTTTCTCTTTTCTTTGAGGCTTATTAGTTTCGAGAATTTACTACTAATAGATGATCCATAATAAGAATTTCCAAAAAAAGTATCTGATTTATTTATCGTGCTAATTAAGTATTTGTTGCTCCCTAAGTGCAAAAATAATGAAACATCGTTAATGATTAACACTGAAGTTGGGCTACTGTTATAAATTTCTATAATTTCATATATTGTTTTAAAATTATGACAAATATTGCTATACATTTCATGTTTATTCTTAGCATTTAGACGGGGGGGAATAATCTCTTCTATAACTTTAATGTCATTGCATTTTACGCTATTTTCGAAATAATCTTGAACTCTTCCACCAATTTTTAAATCGTTAAAATAAGCTAGCTTTGGAGCAAAATCTAATATGCTAATCTCTTTAGGATCGATTTTTTGACTTTCTAGGAGAAATTGAACAAAATTAGCGGTATATAAAGTTTTACCAGTATTCGTTTCCCCATAGATAAGGGTTTTCTGACCGATTAAATTGCTAAAATTTAAGTCTTTATTAAATTTCATAAATTTTTTGGAATGGTAAATTTTTTTTATTTAGTAAAACCTATCTCTTGAATACCCAGAGCGCTTAAGAATTTTTAAAATGATAAATCCGATTATACACCCTATTAGAGAACTCCAAAAAAATAACCACCAATAAAGCAATAAACCTCCAAGCGAGAAAGTTCCATATATTGGTATAATGAGCTCTCCAATCGTCCCCCCTATGAAAACAGTACCTATTGGTTCTGTAAATGCGGCATATTCAACATACTCTGGTTTTTTTTTCCATAAAATGTGAGACACGATTCCAACAACAACCGCGCCAGATACGCCTCCATGAAAAGCGTGGATCGTTCCAATTCCAGCTGAAAACCGTATACTTGCAATACCTAAAGCAGTAATGCTAGAAAAAGTAACTCCTATTAGAACTCCCGTTATTACATTTATTAAATGAGCGAATGGATTTATTTTTGTACCGAACAACATTAAATATCCAAATGGATTAAGATAACTTAGCGTGATTCCAACAGCCATAAAAACAGCTACCATAGCAATTTTTAACGTCAAAATTATGTCTTTTTCGCTCATTTTAATCAGTTTTTCTTTGTTTTATCTATTTTTTTTATTTTTTGCCTACAATTTAAGCTTTTACTATTATCTAAAAATTAATTATCTTTAAAATTTAAACCTTATTTAATTAAGTATAGTTGCCTTGTTCTAAAAGACAACGAACTAATCGATTTTTTTTGACCAAAGGCACAAACTACCTAAAGGAGTGACATTTGAT
>JABCSY010000182.1 GCA_018238625.1 Promethearchaeota archaeon | reverse complement strand
ATTTCTTCTAAAAAATGCTAGTATTCCAAAAAAATTTGTTATTAGAGAAGATATTCTTCTTATATACGGTACTTGAATATGCGCTGTTCGAATTATAATAACATTTGAGTTTTCTACTGCACGGTCTATGTTATCGTAAATACATTTTTTTATAATTAACGATTTTAACCTTACGATTTTATCGATATCGTAATCAAATACTGTAATTTTAAAATTAGCGTTCTTTGATAATCTTTCGAAGATGTGATGCTGTGTGTGAGGTCCTCGCGTTAACCAATCGGTTTCTTGCAATCCAAGTATAATCATAAATTAATCTAATCAAAATTATGTAATAATTTATTAAAAAATTGCAATTTATTTAAAAGTTAATATGTTAAACCGAATCTGTAAGAAATATTCAAATTAAAGGGCAAAGGTTCGAAAGCAAAAATTATTGGAGTCAATAAAAACTAATTTACATTAATTTTTATTTTTAGAATAATTAAATTGAAGTAATTAGTTGGAAAATATTAAGTTTTTAATCAGATATTAATTAAAATTTATCGTAGGTAAGCAAAAAATGACACCCAGCGTACTAATTATAGGTGGACTTGGATATATTGGAAGCGTTTTATATGAGGTTATAAAAGAAGAGGATTGGCAAGTGGAGATATTAGATAATCATCTTTACAAGGAGCTCCAGCCTGCTAACTCGTTTATCGAAGCTGATATAAGAGATAAAGACGCGTTAAAAAAAACAATTCAAAAACACGATATTGTTGTCAATTTAGCGGCAATAGTAGGAGATCCTGCTTGTTTAATCGATACTAATCTTGCTATTGATATAAATTGTATTGGAACGAGACACGTTGCAGAATATTGTAAAAAGTTTAGCAAAAAAATAGTTCATATTAGCACATGCAGCATATATGGAAGCGAACCAAACGTTCTAGTAAAAGAAGAAAATGCAGGGTTTCCAATTGACTTTTACGGCCAAACAAAATATACGCAAGAGCGCATAGTGCGGGAGGTATGTAGCGAAGATTTTTGCGTTTTACGGTTAGGAACCGCCTACGGATTAAGCCCAAGAATGCGATACGACTTGGTTGTAAATGCATTTGCTGCAAGAGCGGTAATACATAATAAAATAACCGTTTTTGGAGGAGAACAAGAGCGCCCCTTTGTTCATATTAGAGACATTTCGAGAGCAATTGTTCACGTAATTAAAAACAACTTAAACGGTATTTTTAACGTAAGAGGAGAGAACCTAAGTTTATTAAGATTAAGTGAAATTGTAAAAGAGATTACAAATTGTCAAGTTGAAATAAACACAAATGTATCTGACAAACGGAGTTATATGGTCGATAGTTCCAAATTACTTAGTACGGGTTTTGAGTTTAAATACAATATAGCTTATGCAATTGAAGAAATCGTGAATTCTCCGACGGCACTAGAGATGCACAAAGGAATATATTCAAACTTAAAGCTGGCTGAGAGGGTGAAGATAGCTACAACGATAGGTCAGAGAGAGCTCCGTTTGATTCCTGGAGGGGTTGCTGTAGATGATCGAGGGTGTTTAAACTTTGCTAACGATTTTAATTTTTACGGAGTAAAGCGTTTTTATCAAGTTCAAAATTTTTCAACATCAACGATTCGAGCATTTCATGGGCATCTAAAAGAAGCTAAATACATTTACGTGGCAAAAGGCTCCGCTATAGTCGCAGCTGTAGAGTTAGACGATGTAAAATCGCCTTCTAAGAATAAGAAAGTAAATCGTTTTATTTTATCTGATAAGAAACCCCAAGTACTTTTTATTCCACCAAAATACGCGAATGGCTTTAGACCTTTAGAAGAAGACACTCGGATATTATTCTTTTCAACTAGTTCCTTAGAAGAGAGTAAAGGTGACGATTATCGATTTTCGGTCGATTATTGGGGAAAAGAAGTGTGGGAAGTAGAAAATCGTTAATATAACAAAAAAAGGGTGATTATTATAACTAATGTATTAATTCTTGGAGTTAGTGGCATGCTGGGTTCAACGGTATTTGACTACCTATCAAACCACACAAATCTTAGCGTTTATGGAACCGTTAGAAATCCAGATTTCTTAAAAGAAAATGTTTTACTTTTTGACGCTTATGACATCTCGCAATTAGAAAAAAAAGAGTTTCTCGATTTAAATATTGAGTATATCATAAATTGTATAGGAATTACCAAACCTTTCTCAAAAGACGACGATCCTGAAGGCGTTAAGCGAGCAATAGCTATAAATTCAGAGTTTCCGTGGAAGTTAGCGAAATATACAAAAAAAAACGATATTAAAGTCATTCAAATTGGTACTGACTGCGTTTATTCAGGCAAGAAGGGGTTATACGACGAAGGCGATGCGCACGATCCTTTAGATGTGTATGGAAAATCAAAGAGTCTGGGAGAAGTTTTTGATGGCTCTGCACTAATTATTAGATGCTCCATAATTGGCCCAGAGATAAAGGAACAGAAATCGTTTTTATTTGAGTGGTTTATTAATCAACCTCAGGGCGGTACAATTGGCGGTTTTGAGCACCATCTGTGGAACGGAATAACAACGCTTCAATTTGCTCAACTTTGTGAGAAAATTATTTCTTCGAATAAATACGACGATTTGATTGAAATCTCTTATGTACACCATTTTGTGCCTAACAATATCGTCAACAAATACGAATTAATGAATGTTTTTAACGATATTTTTGAAAAGGATTTAAAGATCAATCAAATTAATAAACCAGATCAAAAAGTTGATCGTACCCTTGCCAGCAAATATAAGTTAATCGATTCTTTTTCTGTTAAGGCAGATTTGAAAGCTGCAATAACTAGCTTAAAAGAATATATGGAAAACTTAGAAGAAGAATAATTTTAGAGAAGAAATATACCTTATCTTTCTAAATTTTTAGAGAAATTTAACGAGTTTCCGATTAAAATGTTGCAAATTTTATCAGATATATTCTTTCCATAATGGGTTACCGGCTCAATCTTGTGCGATAAAGCCAACTCCGCAGCGTCAAGCATCTGTTCTACGTTCATCCCCGTTAAGGAGTTTACTCCAAGAGCAATTAAGTCAATTCTTTCAGTGCTTTCCCGTATTGTAAGACACGGGGTTCCAAAAATAGCGCATTCCTCTACAACAGTTCCACTATCAGTTAAGACTAATTTTGCTTCTTTTTCCATACCTAAAAACTCTAAAAATCCTTGGGGGGGAATAGGTTTAACGCCTTCAGGAAACTCAAAGCCGTATTTTTCCATCATAATTTTAGTTTTTGGCATTAAGATAAATTTGATTTCGACGCTTTTTCTTTGGTGGAGCTTGCTAAGAAACGTTAAAACTTTATTTAAATTTTCTTTAATTTCAATATTTTCTGCTCGATGGCACGTAACTAAATAAAATGGCGAATCTTGTTGGAACGATGTTTTTACCGCTTGAACTACCTCAATTATTGGGTTTCCAACGACCCAACATCTACGTGGATTTAATCCCTCTCTTAGTAAATTTTCCCTGTGTTCGGGCAAGTAACAAATATTCATATCGGCCAAATGATCGATAACAACTCTATTTTTCTCTTCTGGCATTATCCAATTCTTGCTTCGCATCCCGGCTTCTATGTGAACTAAAGGGATGTTTAGTTTCGATGTTGCTAGCGCAAACCCTAAACTACTATTGTTATCTCCTAAAACTATTACGAATTCGGGAATTTCCTTAATTAAGACCTTTTCAAATTCGATCATTAATTTGGCTACTTGAGTCGCGTGGGTTCCACTTTTTATATTTAAGTTGTATTCAGGAATTCGGACATTTAATTGATCGTAAAAAATTTTATTTAGGTTATAATCGTAATGCTGACCGCTATCAACAATTATATTGTTAAAGTAAGTGTCCAATTTTTTGAGAATTTGGGAAAGACGAATAATATCGGGTCTAATTCCGATACATGTAATAATTTTTTTCATAGTATCTTAAAAGCAAAATAATATCAAAAAGTTTATCTTTTCTATGGTTAGAATAAGTGGTTATCGCTTGTTTGCTAGGTAAATCTATTAAATATACACTTTAACATCTAGAAAAGCAGAGAATTTATGCTTCTCCTTTTTTTTAATAGATTTAATTTAACTTTTTTAATATAATAAATAAGAAGGCACGAGAAAATATTTAGAGTTATCTTCCTTAAAACAACTTTTGAAGAACCGTATTCGCGGTTATACACCTTAATTGGGCGTTCTAATATTCGATATTTTGACAATCTTGCTTGAAGGATTTGTTCAGTACAGAACGCATATCCTAAGAATTTTGCTTTACTAAAAAGAGGTACCATTTCCTTTTTAAAGGCACGAAATCCATTTTGGTTATTCATTATTTTAATTCCAAAGAGCAATTGAATAAGTTTTTCGATTAGCACCTCTCCGAGTCTCGTAGGTATTGGTAAAGTGTAATAATAAGTACCTAAGTATCTCGAACCAATCGTATAGTCAGCATCTCCATCAAGGATTGGTTTTATGAGATTAAATATGTCATCGGGACTATGTTGGCCATCAGTGTCCATACTTACAATTACTTCACCACTAGCGTATCCCATTCCGGTAATAATTGCGTTTCCATATCCTCTATTTTCTTTATGACGAATTATTTTAAAGTTTTTATGATTTGTTACCTTTCTAATTTCGTTTAGGCTATTATCAGACGAATTATCGTCAATGATAATGATTTCAACCAAATTATTAGAAGGTAAATTTTCCAATATTGACCGAATTGTGTTTTCTTCGTTATATAAAGGCAGAATGATCGAAATTAGAGTCGTTCCGTTATTATTATCAAACTTTCTCAAATAATTGTATAACTCTTGATAATCTGAAACACGAGTGTTGGTTTTAACACTATTGATATTTAAAGAAGCTTTATATGCAGTTATATTATTAAATAGCTTCAAATTAAAACCTTTTAGACGTGTAATTTAAAAGATAATAGAAAATTCAATACCAATAAGTTATATAAGTATGGGTATAATACAATTTAAATTTAATTGTATAATTTGTGCTTAAGAAACTCATTCATTTGCTTATTCCGATAAAATTTAAGACAAATCTGGCAAAAATCTTTATTTCGTTGGAACTAAAGGCGAGTTTCGCTCGATAAAAAATACAGAGTTAATAGTTTTTATATCACTGGTATATTTAAGATGCGCGTAGATTCTACTTTTTTTTACGGACTTTTCGTAAATTTGTATCTGACCAGTACTTAATCTTTTAAACATCGTTATGTGTAATCTAATGAGGTAATACTGAAGTATACATGAAAAAAGGTTTGCGGCTAATTTAGTTAAAATGAT
>JABCSY010000181.1 GCA_018238625.1 Promethearchaeota archaeon | reverse complement strand
TAGATTTGATATACTGTAGTTTTTTGCCACCATTTATACTTCCATTCAGCCATATTAAAATCAAATTGTAGAATCATTTATACTTATTTTAATTTGATTATTTCATATTTCACACAACATTTAAGCAAAAGTATAAATTTCTTTATTACGAATTCTTAAAATATGGAATCAAAAACAAACAATCTGTTGGATTTGATTAAGTCGCGAAAATCCGTCAGAAATTTTATTTATAAGAAAATTGATAACGACACGATAAGAGAAATATTAGATTGCGGTCGATGGGCGCCTTCTGGTCAAAATAGCCAACCTTGGAAAGTTTGTATTGTTTCACATCCCACTGTTAAGCGTATGATTGCAGAACAATCGAAGTACGGAGGGATTATTGAAAGCGCTTATCTTAATTTCGTTGTCTTCTTAGACTTAGAAAGAGCTTACGATCGAGTAAAGGATGTCTTAGCAATTGGAGCCTTTATTGAAAATATGCTTTTATGTATCCACGCTAAGGGTTTAGGAGCGGTTTGGATAGGTGAAATCTTAAAAAATAAGGAGAAAATTAATGAAATCTTCAAATTATCGACTGAGAAATACGAGTTAATGGGCGTAATTACTGCAGGACTGATTGACGACGCTTTAGAAAAAAGCACAGACGAAAGGGAAAGAAGAGCGATAGACGATTTTATAGATTGGTTTTAATAGAATTTCGTTAAAAAATTAAAAATAAAAAATAGTTATTAATCATTATTCTCCCTTTTTTTTCATTTCTAAACGCCTTATATTTTTAAGCTCAGCAGCAAAGAACTCTTTTCCATAGTGGGAAAACAGAACTGCTGCTGGATTGTGCGGGGAAGACCTATCCTTCGCGATTAAAGTCGTTACCGGCGCTTCCGACAAGCGCGTAAAGGTTATATCGTGACCGACACATAGACCTACGAGAACGTTCATATCGGTGGAAGAATTATTTAATAGAAGTGCTTGAGCTACGGGATTACAAGTGATCCACCCGATCGTGTAACCTGTTTTGGACATCATGGTATATTCTTCAGGCACGCCCACATCTACCTTTTTTACGGATCCTGTTTTACAACAAACAGATACAACTTCAAATCCATATTTTTCCAAAATTTCTGCGATTCTTTTTGTTTCTTCAATCATCCCTACACAGAAAGCTAAACCTAATTTAGTATATCCCATTCCTTTCGCATATTCTATGGTATCTTTTAAGCGAGGCCAGTGAATGTACCCTTTTGCTTCGACAATAGACGCAACTCCAGTTGATTTTTTAACAAACTCATCTTTTTTATAAATCTCTTTTGCTGCTTTCTCAATATCGGGATGCACTTTCATGGGACAATTATCCAAAATCTTGCTAGCCCTTCCAACTGCACAATAATTTATAGATTTGCATTTATGACAGGTAGGATCATTTTCATTTTTGGTCATATTCAATATCAATTTTAGTTTTCAAATTATATTATTAAATAATTCGTTATATTCATTAAAAAAGAAAATTCCTTTTTTATTAAATGCTAATTCTCGGGATAAATTTCGCATAGAACGATCGTTTCATAAGGTTTTTACTCAATTCTACATTTTTTCATTAAAATTAATTTAATATTTAGGGGTTTAAAATTGAAAAAAGTTGATTCTTCATTACGATACACAAACGATTTCAAGAGCATGATTCGGATTGTTACTTTAAACAGTTTAGGCTTCTTTTTTTTTTGGATTTTATAATCCCTTATATCGCCAGCGTTAATTTAAACGCCACTGGATTTCAGATAGGTTTAATCTTTTCAGTTCAAGTAATTGGCATAATGATTAGTTCTCTATTCGTAGGGGTTTTAACTGATAAAGTAAAGTCAAGAAGAAAATTAATTCTATTAGGATCATTTGGAAGAGGGACGGCCTATTTCATCCTATATACGGGTATTATCTTGAACTCTTTAGTAGGGATCGGAATTGGTACTTTTTCAATTGGTTTTTTCGCAGGATTTTTTTGGATTCCATTCAATACGCTTATAGCAGAAAAGTCTAACAAGGATCATCGCTCTCATGCTTATGGAAAACGAGATTCTGCAATTGGAAGAGGAATGCTTATTGGGTCAATCCTTGGATTCATCATTTTTGGTGTGTCGATTGGAAACACCGATAATTAGTTTATCATATATAGCGCTATTCCATTATTCGGAATTGCAAACTTCTCAGCTGGAATTCTATTTTTGCGTAATGTAGACGAAACAATAAAGTTTCCGAACGATACTAATATACAACATGAAAATGAAACTAACTCGGCAGAAAATATAAATAGAAATAGAGTAATGTTCCTTGGATTAATCTTTTTTTCAATCGTATTGTTGTTAGCAAACATTAATGGTTCTCTTGGAAGACCTTTTTTAAATGTGTATCTATTAAAAGAAGTTGTCAGTGATCCAATTATAGCTACATTCGCTTATTTGCCGAGCGGGATTATTTCAATGATTATAGCACCTAAATTGGGGAAAATTGCTGATAAAATAAAACCTTCTATTGGTATCCTCATTTTTAATACATTAGGCGCAACTCTTACCTAGTTTTTAATAAACACAGATAACGCAATAATTTTTTCACTTATTTTGGTTTTTGATATGGCAATTATAAACACAGCAAATTTAATTTTCCAAAACCTTGTTAGTAGGGTCACAATAAAAAATCGAGGTAAAATATTTGGTTTCTTTCAATTCTTTGGCAATATTGGATCAGTAATCGGACCAATTTTAGGCGGGATAGTTCTAGATTCCCTTGGATTGAGAGCTCCGTTTTTGATATCAATTGTAGTCGAATTATGCTTGATACCCTTTTACATTATCCTCGTTCATATAATAAAACCTCATTTAAGAGAAAAATACGACGACAAAATGAAAATTTAAGTAAAAAAAATAAAATTGAGAATTTTAGTAAAATATTTCTCCACTTAGGTTATTTTTATTTTTCTTTAGAAGTGATTAAGATTTATTATTTTTACCCAATTCAATGCTTCGCTCTTTTAATATCTCAGAAATTCTATTAACATCTTTATTGATCCAACGAGCAGCTAACAACCATAATAATCCTCCAATGATCCCTATTCCCATAGTAATACCGACAGTCAGCTGATAATTATTACTAAATAAAACCAATACTGTTCCAGCTATAATTGGTCCAGTGCCGCTCCCTATATTTTCAAGAAATTGATTGGCAGAGCCAATCGCTCCTTGAGCTTCTGGTAAGTTAATAGCTTGCAATATGGGGGGCTGATTTATGCTCCATAATCCAACAACTGCTCGTGCGGCTAAAATTATAGCTCCCAACATCCAAATCATAGGATTAGACAATAAGAATCCTAAATTATTTCCTTGATCAACACTGAAGTGAGGAAGAGGTAGAAAAAATGCTGCAATATAGGATCCAAATAAACAAATAATTGATATCACAATCATATAAACTCTATTTTTTATGTTTCTCTTAGATAATCTGTCAGATAACTTTGCAAATCCTAAAGACCCCAATATCCCACCGGGCAAACCAAACATTATCATAAATATGCTAGCTGCAAAGGGAGATATATTATAGGGCTCAGATTGTATGTAAGGGGTAAACAAGAAATCTGGTATCATTAACATTATAGTAGTGAAAAAACCTTCAATAAAGGCAATAACATTGGTAGGAGTTAGAATAGTCAATTTAAATGTCTTTTTATTCAATTTATAATCATAACTTATGTCACCATTCAACAGAACTTCTTTTAATTCTTTTTGAGTTGATGCACGTTTAGGTTCTTTGCCTTTAACTAATATCAAAAACCCAAACAAGATGTAAATGATACCTATAATCCAGAAAAATTCTCTCCAAAAAGAATTTTGGAACAAAACAGCTGATACTACCATTCCAACTAGTTGAAAAAGCTGAAATGAAGCTTGTAATGTACCAAAAAATTGTGATCTTTCTCCCTCCTCAGTAGAATCGTTTCCAAACGAGTTTATTATTGGCCAAAAACCTCCTGTAGCAAATCCTCTAATAAGGCTAAAGATTAAGAAGGAAGTATAGGTTTCTAGACCTAAACCTTGAGCGACAAATCCATTTAGTAAGAATCCAAAACCAAAAATTATTTCTGTAATAGACATCAATAATTTGCGAGAGTATCTGTCAGCTAATAAACCAAAGATGATTCCAGAAAACGCCATCATATAAGTGCTAGTGCCTACTAATATTCCCATTTCACCAGAGTGAAAACTCTCACCAGGCCAAATTATGTTAGAAACTATTAAGAAGTTTATAAAAATCGTAGAGAGGGTAAAAGCAAAGGAATTATTAATAACAAAACTAGGCCATAACCGTTTTAAAATACTAAGAAATCCAATCTTTGCCTCATTTTCAATTTGACTATCACTCATACCATAAAAAAAGTTTGAAATTTTTAAAGGGTTTCTAAATTAATCCAAAAATGAAATATTCCAGAACCTATTGGAGCTATATAATACTTATAATTTATATATATCATTATAAATATAACCAGAAAAGAAAAATTCGCGATACTATAGGACCTATCCAGTAGTAGAAGTCAACCCAATAGATATACGTCCATCCAAGATACAATAAAGCGTAGAGAAAAGCGAATACGAATCCAAAGATGATATCTGTAGGGAAATGCACTCCCAGAATCATCCTTGATACACCCATCACTACGGATAGTCCTAGAAATATCAAAAAAAGGATCAAACTGTTAAAATAAGCAGCAAAAACAAATCCAAAAAGAAGGAAGAACGTAACATGACCGCTTGGAAAAGATTTTGCTTCTGATTCTGACATAAGATATGGGATCCTAATAAAATCGTCGTGTTGCTCGACACCTTCTGTCTTAAGCTTGATATAAGGTCTATTTCTCCTCACAATTCCATAGCGAATAAGAACATGTATGATGACACCCTGATCAAACGCTCCTGTGAACAGTACTAAGAGATAATAATCTTTTGTGAAGAAGCCATAGATGAACCACATTAACCAAACCAGACCCCAAAAGTATAAGCTTCCAAAAAAGCTAAAAACATTAGCAAATTGTTTTGTTTGCTTAGAAAAATTGCTCTTATATAGATTAAGGAACGCTTTTTTGTCCCATTTTTCAATTTTTTCTATATATTCCGAAAACGACGACATAACCCTATTAAGATAGTGGATTGTGAATAATCGTAGATCCACATATTAAAACTTTTTCATACACCTAATAATTTTGATACTTTTAATCATCTTGATAAGATTTATAAAAATCGGATAATTATTTTTGTTTTACTAAGTTTTTTCAACAAACGATTATTGTTCTATAACAAACGATTATTGTCAAGTCTACATAGATTTATAAATGATTATTTCTTTATATTATTTATAA
>JABCSY010000180.1 GCA_018238625.1 Promethearchaeota archaeon | reverse complement strand
TATATTTTGACAATATTGCCATTACTGTCACATACAACTTCGACAGGTGAATATACGTAGAAAAAATTAATCCATAAAATTTAAGAAAAAATCATCAATAAGTAGATAGAAAGAAGATGAAAAAGAATAATAAAATTTTAATAGTAGCAGCTCATCCTGATGATGAGATCCTGGGATGTGGAGGGACAATCGCCCGACTTGTTAAGGAAGGATATAAGGCTTCTATATTGATCCTGGGAGAAGGGGTCACATCAAGAGATCAAAAGAGAGATACCAAGAAAAGGGAAAATGAGTTAGCCAGGATCAAACAGGATATCGTCAGGGCTAATAAAATCATCGGGATTTCTGATACACATATATTTAACCTGCCGGATAATCGTTTTGATTCAGTTGATATGCTTGATATTGTAAAAATTATTGAGAAAGTGAAAAACAGAATCAAACCGGATATTATATTCACTCATTATAAAGATGATTTGAATATTGACCATCAGATAACTTTTCAGGCAGTATTAACAGCAACCCGACCGGATCAAAAAGAGAGCGTTAAGGAAATCTATTCTTTTGAAATACCTTCGTCTACTGAATGGTCTTATCCACTTAGTTTTTTACCTAATGTGTTTTATGATATTTCGGAAACTATAGATGTTAAGCTTAGGGCTCTTGAAGAATATAAGACTGAGTTAAGAGAATATCCTCATCCAAGGTCTTTAGAAGGAGTTAAACTTATTGCCAAAAATTGGGGAATGAAAGTTGGTCTGGAATATGCTGAAGCTTTTAAATGTGTGAGGATGATTAAATGAATTTTAAAAGGTTTAAATTAAAAAGATTTAAAAAAAATAAAGCGATACCTGATGGTATTCGTCAGGGTCAAGAATTAGATGAAGTTTTAGGATACCAATTAGAAAGAGGCTTACATGAAAATAACGGAACAAAAAAACTTACCCCTTCTACCTCAAGAAAAATAAAAAAAAGAAAAAGAAAAATAAGAAAAAATTAACTCCGCAAAAAAGAAATAACCGAGATTTTAAAATTAATTATCAAATTGTCTAAAAAATTAAAAAGAGAAGGTAATATTTAGTTTAACTTCCTCGTTTAGAATCTTTTTAACAGCTTTTTGAAATTCTTCTCTTTCGTTCTTTATAGAAGATAAATATCTTATGTAATCTTTGTTTTTTCTATCGAGATCGTTTTCTAAATGTTCTATTTTTATTGTATTTGTAGCAATTTTATTCTTGATATCTTCTCTATTAATCGCTAAACCTGCTTGTTCAATTTGTTTCTTTAATTCGTTAATTTTGTTATTTAACTCTTTTATTTTATCAATATCGCTTTGAATTGTTTTTTCGTCAAAGATTGCATTAATTTGGTGAATAGTTTTATCTTTTACTTCAGTTTTAAGATTTAGTTTATTTTCTTCTAAAACGTGACGTAATTGGACAAGCAAACTTAAAAATTTCGGTAGGTCTCTACTTTCATTAACTAAGGTATTTATCGGGTTTTTTAAAAAATCTCTTAGAAAAAAAGTGTTCACGTTAGGTATATGAATAGTTTCTTTTTCTAATTCAAATTTTAATTTTTTCAAAGCTTTTTTAAAACCAAATTTGTTATTTATATCCATCCTCAACTTGGCTAAGTTATCTTCTTGTTTGTCTAATTCTCTAAACAATTCGTTTTTTTCTACAATTGATAGCTCTTGGATTAAATCTTCTTGTTCTTTCTGTCTCTCTTCTAAATCCTTTTCAAACTCATCTAAATCTAATTTAGCGTGCCCGATGTTATCTCTTAAAGAAAATAACTTTGGTAGTTTTTTTAGCAAATATTCTGCTTCCTTTAGATCAGTATATTTTTTCCTTAGAAATTCATCAATACCTTTTTGCTTAACACCTAATTTCCGGGTAATGTAACTTAATTCTTTTATTTCTGGTTGTACTTGTTTCTGGAATTTTGGTAAAGATTTTTTTGCTATGTCATTGATGCTGGTAAAGAGTTTCTTGATTGAGTTTAATAAACTGTGCATGTTGTCGTAAGTAATATCATCTTCAGGTATTTCAACTTCATCAATTTCTTTTTTAATTCTATCAGAAAAGAAATGTAACGATTTAAGCGCTTTCTCATCTATTTTTCCTTTTCCAGCTTCCATAAAATGATCTGTACAAACCTTTATTTCAATTAGGTTATCTCGAACTTCTGAGATTTGCTTTTTAGTAGCTTTTTTAACTTTATAGAATTGAGAATCAAGCTTTTCCTTATAAAAAACTTCGAATTCTTCTAATGAAATTTCTATCATTATTAATTTTTAGACAAATTTTATTTTATGAGTTTAATAATTTTTTACCATTCATATAAGGTTGTAAAGCTTTTGGTATCCTAACAGAACCATCTTCATTTTGATAATTCTCTAAAATACAACATATTGTACGTTCAGTAGCGACTGCAGTGGCATTTAGGGTGTGTGCGATTTCTTTCTTTTGAGTAGAACCCACTTTTCCGACTCTTATTTTTAATTTTCTTGCTTGGTAATCTAAACAATTACTGCACGAGACTAATTCTCGATATTTCTCCGAAGCAGGAAACCAAGCTTCAAGATCGTACTTTTTAGCCGCATTATCGTTTAATTCGCCAGATGCAATATTGACTATTCGGTAAGGAATTTCCAATTCTCTGTAAATCTCTTCTGCGTTTGTTATTAATTCTTCAAAAATACTCCACGAATTATCAGGTTTACAAAAAACATATTGTTCCACCTTTTCAAATTGATGTACTCGAAATATTCCCAGAGTGTCTTTTCCATGTGAACCTGCCTCTCTCCTGAAACAAGTCGATACTCCCGCATATTTTAGTGGAAACGAATTAGGATCAATGATTTCATCGTAATGATAAGCAGCTACAGTCTGTTCTGATGTGGCAATCATAAAGAGATCTTCGTCTTGTATTTTATATAATTGTTCCTCAAAATCTGCTAATTCTGCTGCCGCTTTCATAATTTCGTGCTTTATAAAGAAAGGTGTCCATAAAGGAGTATAACCTTTGCTTATCAATTTATCTAAAGCAAATCGAATGAGAGCTAAATTAAGTAGCACCATATCCCCTTTTAGGTAATAAAACCTTGATCCCACCACTTCAGATGCCTTCTTTGTATCTGCTCCATTAATTTCATCAATTAGATCTACATGTGATAAAGGTTTAAAATCAAATTTAGGTAGATCTCCAATAGTTCTTACTATTTCGTTACTCTCTTCCGTTTCACCAATAGGAACCGATTCGTGCAGATCGTTTCCCACGTTATATCGATAATTTTCTCTTTTGTTGATATATTCAATTCTCTTCTTTTCCAACTCGTCAATTTTTTCCTTAATTTGCTTTGATTGAATTATCGCTTTATCGGCTTTTGTGTTATCGCCCGATTTCTTGTAAGTGCTAATCCTACTAGAAATTTCGTTTCTTTGTTTTCTTAAGTCTTGAATTTCTTGTAGAACGCTTTTCCACTTTTGATCGAATTCAAGTACTCTTTCTGCATTAACAGGATTATTAAATCTGTTCTTTTCTGATTCAATGATTTTTTTAAAATTTCTTCTGAAATCTTCAATATCTCGCAAGTTTTAATCCCATTAAAAATTAAAATTTCTAATTTCTATTATAAAGAATCATTAAATTAATTTATGAAAATTATATGTATTTGTAAGAATAATCCAAAATCTCATTCATGTTGAACTCTTTCAGTTATTGTCGAGCGTAAAAAGGCAACTCGTATTTTTCTTTTGTCGTATCCAACTTTATCTATAATGTTCATGATTTTTATTCTCTTAGCTTTACCTTTTAAGCCTTCTTCTACCATAAATTCCTTAGCAAAATCTTCTTTTTTCCCTTCCTCTTGCTCTGCCATATTAAAAAGTAATGAATTTATCATAAAAAAGTTAATGAGATTTGCATTTTGAATACAAATTTAACTGAAACAATAATAACTGATGAAAAGTTTTCCTATAACACTGTTAAGGCATAAAAATATCTGTTCTCTTTTGATCAATAACAATCTAAATGGAATTATAGTTTAATAAACTTAAAAAAATGCTTAAAAATATATTAATTCAAAAATTCCTAAACCAAAGGGACTTCTTTAAAAATTTAAAGAAGTAAGTATAAACAATAACTATTTTCGGTGATGTTTTAACTAAAGGTGAATTGAATGTCTGATAAACAGACCATCGATAAACTAAGAATAGGAGTTTATGTTTGTAGATGAGGCGTTAATATAGGTGCTCACGTTGAATGTGATGCTTTAAGAGACTTTGTTGAACCTTTACCTAATGTAGTCATAGCTAGAGTTAATAATTTCACTTGTAGCGATCCTGGGCAACAAATTATCAAAAATGATATATTAGAATTAGATTTAAATAGAGTAGTGGTGGCAGCTTGCACCCCTAAGATTCACGAACCCACATACCGAGCTGTATTACAGGAAGCAGGGTTAAGTCCCTACTATTTTGAAATGGTAAACATCAGAGAACACTGCTCTTTTGTTCATCAAGACGATAAAGAAAAAGCGACAGAAAAAGCAAAAAGGTTAATATTAGCAGGAATAAATCGGGCTCGAGAATTAGAGGCTGTTCCACGAAAAGAAATATCAGTAACTAAAGCAGCTTTAGTAATTGGTGCTGGAATTGCGGGGATGAATGCCGCATTAGATTTGGCCGCTCAAGGAATACCTGTCTATTTAGTCGAAAAAGAGCCAACTATAGGCGGAAAAATGGCACAACTCGATAGAATTTTTCCTACTGACGATTGTGGAATATGAGTTTTAGCTCCAATAATGGTAAATGCTTCGAAGCACCCCAATATAACTTTACTGACCTATAGCGATGTTATAGAGTTTAGTGGCATAACTGGAAATTTCAAGGTTAAAATCAGAAAAAATCCTCGATATATTGACGAAAAAAAGTGTACAGGATGCGGTTTATGTACGATAAAATGTCCAATTACGATCCTTAATGAGTTTGATCGAGGATTTGGAGAAAGAAGAGCGGTTTATATACCTTTTCCGCAAGCGGTGCCAAAGTATGCCGTAATCGACATGGATATGTGTATAGATTGTAAAAATTGCGAAAGAACTTGCCCTAGTGAAGCTGTCGATTTTGATCAAGAACCCGAAATCCTCGATATTACGGTAGGCGCTGTTATTGTCGCAACTGGATGGGACGAATACAACATTTTAAAAAGTAACGAGTATATGTATGGAATTTATCCTGATGTCATTACACAAATCGAATTAGAAAGGCTATTAAGCCCAATTGGCCCAACCGAGGGGCATGTATACAGAATATCCGATGGAAAATCGCCTAAAAATGTAGCTATGATCCAATGTGTTGGGTCCCGAACGTTAAGAGGAAATAATTATTGTTCTGCTGTCT
>JABCSY010000179.1 GCA_018238625.1 Promethearchaeota archaeon | reverse complement strand
GCCATTTCTTTTAATATTCGTTCTGGGATGTAAACTGGTCCAGGTGTGAATAATTTTATTTGAGAACCTTTTTCTTTATCAAAGTGAATTTCAGACATATTCTAATCAAAAATCTTGAATTATAAATCTATAATAAATATTAATGAAAGCTTAGGATTTAATGTTTTATTATTACTAATTCATTCAGTTTAAGGAAAAAAAAACAAGAGATAATAACGACGAGGTTAAATTTCTTCTATCTCAGGAATTTGGATAGCTAAATTATTCAGAGCAATGAAGATTATTTTGAAATTTTCAATTCTCTATTAAAAATAGTTTTATAAGATTTATATATTCCATAAGGAAGTAATACAGCCATTGAGTACACTACTATTGACATAATCTAAAAAAATAAGTAAAGTAAAAATTATGATTATAATAGGTACACTAACAATACTATCAACCATAAATATTTATTATTATTAAAATCTTTATAAGATTAAAGAAATTCTCCCAAAACTTTATTTAAAACCATTAAAGTACAAAGGATAATAATTAGAAATAAATATCCTAATGCAGGGACTACGGTAGTGATTACCGACAATATTATTGAAACAAAACCAGTAAAAATATTGGATTGACGAAGTAATTTTGGAAAACCAGTGTTTATTAATCCAAGTACTATATAACTACACCCAATTACGATTAAAGTAAGAATTAATAAATTAATCATTGCTTCTTTCATAAAAAACGGTTTTTGAATAGTATAATATATTGAAACTGCAGTAAACATTCCAATAACGAATGATTGTAAGATATTGATTAATCTTTCTGAAAAATTAATTATTAATGGCAATGAATTATAAATTATTACAGATAATGTTGAGCTGAATAAAGCCAGTAAAACAAAAAAACCTAACATTATAAGTGAACTAGTGGAATCAAAAAAAGCTAACATTAAATATAGCATAATAATTGCGCTAAATGTTGGGATTGCTGGTTTAATTTTTATATCTTCTCTAATCTTTAGCATAATGTCTTACATATCGAATTTAATTATCTTAAGAAAATATTATATAACATTTTAATTTTTCGAGTATCAATAATTTTAAAATGATTTCCACTATTTTTTACAAATAAGTGAAATTTTAATTGATATAAATTATCCTCGAAAGTAGAAAAATGTTCCTATAATTGGATTAAACGCATTAATTTTACTATTACTAGTTCTATTAACCTTTTCAATAATTTTTTCGCCACTACAATGAATAGAAAAGAGATATAAAGTATCATCAGATTTGTTTAGAGTGCTTAAGTAATCTATTGTAAGATTAATCCTTTCTTCAGAAAGGATTTAATTTGTGAACCTTCTTTATTAAAATGAACTCCGCTCAAATTTATATCCTCATTATAAAAAATTAACAATTATTTATTGTAGTATTAAGTATAGGAATAAGATATAACGATCATTATATTTGAATTAATATTGAACATCTTCTTCTGGATTTATGACTATAAGATTATCCATTAAATAAAAGACTAGTTTAATATTCTTTAAATTCCTTATTGATAACCCATATTCACTTAAATAGAGACCAGATCTTAAAATTCCATTTAAGGTAAGAAGAAATAATAGAGAGAATAATGATAATATGAAGTAAGCTTCTGCATATAAGAGCGCCAAAAAAGTAATATATAAAGTTAAAAACCCAATTAATATGTTTAGTCTTCGGTAATTAGGGGAGTAAACCTGTACAATAGAACCTTTTAAAATGGCGGCTAACCCTATTAAAAAAACTGGTATTGAAAGAAAAAATATAGCATAATCTAGAGTAATATGAGGATATGAAAAAATGACTAATAACACTAAAGTGGAGAATGTGAGGTAAACAACACCTTGAATTAATCTAAGCACTCTAGTTGTAAGATTTCTATCTTTACTAGCCAAACTTTTGCTAACATAATATATACCGTAAAGAAAAACTGAGGATAAAGGATAAACTATCAGAGAGACAAACATAATTAATCTAAAAAATAAAAAAAAACCCCCCATAATTAGTACTAAGATAATTGAAATTATGTTATCGCATCTTAATTTTTCTTTATTAATTAAATATCTTACACTCATAGTTTATTTTCGATAGTTTCTAATTTTATATTTAGCTACTATCTTTATATATTTTTTTATTCCTTACATTAAAATTTCAAATTGAATTTATTTAAATCGAATTCTTGGGTCGAGAAATCCATTTATTACATCTGCAAACATTTCGTGGTTTTGATATTTTAGGTAGACTCATTTTTGGCACAAGACCTGTTCTAATATTTTCTCTAACTGCTACGCTTATCGCACTTTTACTTGGAATACTAATTGGGGGCATCTCAGGATATTATGAGGGTTGGCTGGATGCGATTGTCATGAGAATTATGGATATCATCTTATCTTTTCCAAGTATTATTTTTGCTATTATCTTCATAACTATCTGGGGAAAGGATTTTGTAATCTTGATAATTATTTATAGTATTATAGGGATTCCTTATTTTGCCCGTTTAATGAGGACTAATGTAATAAGAGAGAAAACTCTTCCTTATACTACTGCTGGAAAAGTTGCGGGAGCAAAAATCTTCAGGATTCTTTTTAGGTATATTATGCCTAACTGTTTGCAGTCGATTATTGTTGCAGTTAGTTATAACATTAGTAGAAATATATTAAGTTTAGCTGTTTTAGGTTTTTTAAGATACGGTGTTATTGGATGGGTTGAGTGGGGATATGATATATCACTTGTATTGTTATATCAAGGCAGACTAACATATGCACCCTGGGCGCTATTTTATCCTTGTTTAATGATTTTAATAACCGTTTTAGGTTTTTTACTGCTTGGAGATAGTTTAAGTGATATTGGTTTACTTAAACAAGAGAAGCTTTAATTCAAATTATTAGAAGAATTAAATTACTAAAAACAAAATTTAGTTCCTACACTCACATCATAACATTTGATTCCAGCACTCTCGTAATCTTTGGATAATTGTCTAAATTTTTCCCCACTACAATGAATTGGAAAGAGATAAATGGTATTGTTGAACATATCTAGCGAATTTAAGTATTCTAGCGAAATTCTAATCCTTTTATCAGATGCGCTTGCCATATGAAATCCCCCTATTATATGGCTTATTGGTTTATTTGAGTAATTCTTTACGTAATCTAAGGTATTCATTAAGCCAGAATGGCAACAGCCGTTTATCAAAACTATGTTTTCATCAAACTCTAAAATTAAACATTTGTCGTCTAATATTTTATCCGTCTTTAGAGTACCATCTTGAAGAGAAAAGAAATTATTGAAATCTTCTTCAATGTGATTTCTAGGAATTTCTCCGCTTAAAACAATTTTGAGCCCATCAACATTTAAGATTTCGTATGGATCTCTTGTGAACTGAACTTGTCCATTTAGATCCTTTATTTTTTTTAAATCTATTGGCGCTTGGTTGACAATCTTTAAAGACGAGAGTAAAGGTAGAATCTCTTCTCTTGACTTTCCTTTTAAATCTTCAATTTTTAAATTCTTTTCTCGCCTAAAAAACCTTTCGAAAGTAGCGCTCTCATGGCAAATAACAGGTACTTCTTTTTCTATTCTTTCTAATATTTTTATTAATCCCCCACTATGATCATAATGCCAATGTGATAAAATAAGCATATCGGTATCGTAAAATTGGTATCCCCTTACATCTGAATTGTGTAAAAAGGTTAAGTTTGGTCCCCCAGTATCAAAAATTATTTTTTTTAATAATTTTGAGTTTGCAAAATTATCAGAATCTTGATCTTCGTAGACATTTATCAAGAATCCTAATCCGTGTTCTGCTAACGACTTAGTACTAAACAATTTATTTAGTTCGATAAAATCCAATTGATAATCTTGTTTGAGCTGTTGAAAAGGTAAAACAATATTGTTGGTTAATAAAATAATTTCTATTTGAATCATTATATCAAGTACTTATATGTAGTTACAAAAATAAAATTATGTAATTACCTACGATGATTAATCCAACTGCAAAAATAAACCGTTTGCGAAATTTCTCCTTTAAAATCAAGATAGATAGAAATTGTTGTATCATTGGTGTATTAGCTGTAAATGTTGACGTCAAAACTAGACCATTTATTTCTACTGCTTTATAAAAAAGGGTATCTGCTAATCCTAAAGAAAGAGAACCTGCTATTCCAATATAAATGAAATATTTTATAATCTTACGGTTTTTCTTATAAAAACCAGAATAATAATCTTTCTGAAAAATACCAAGTACGATAAAAAATATAGCTCCAAAAAATATCCTTATAAAATTTGTAACGAACACATCGTTAGAAATAATTCTTGCTTGATTGAATGCAACTATAGAAAGGCCCCAGAGAAATGCCGAACCAATTGCTAATAGAACCCCAATAACCATTTTCTCTGAAGAATGGTTTTTCTTTTCTGAACCATTTTCGTTTATGTTTTTTTTATCTTTAGTGCTTAAAACAAAAGCACTCAGAAGGATTAATAAACCGCCAAGTAATATAGAAAGTTTCAGTTCTTCACCAAAAAAAATAAACGCAAAAGGATATACAAAGATTAAACTTAATTGAGTTAATGGAAATGCTCGAGAGGCGTCAATTTTCTTTAATGAAGAAAAATAAAGTAAATCTCCTATTGTGACAGATAATCCTGAAATTAAACATACGATTATATAGCTTATTAAATTTTGCGAACTTAATAAGGGAATGAACGAGAAAGTACCGAATAGAAGAGCGAGAAGAAAAGTTGAACACGATACAAATATTAACCTAAAAAGAAGACCTGGTTTTGTTTCAATTTTTCTCAAACTGAATTTGTAAACTAATGAGGCCATCCCCCACGTGAATAATGCGTTCAATGTTAATAATAGTCCAATTAATTCGGGCATTAACTTAAAATTATTAAATATCGTTTTAATACTATTTTAAAATTAAAACGAGAAAAAGTAGTCCTAAGAGAAAGAATTACATTTTATGATAAAGCAAGTAAATTGAAATTGCAACAACCCAGAATGTAATACCAAAAGTCATAATCCATTCCATTATCGGGTGCCATGAGAACAAAAATGGGAGGATACAACTTACTGTCATTAAAGGTAGATACCCAACAAGCCCTGAAAACCTCTCACTTTTAAAGAAAAGATAACTAAAAGAGCTTAAATAAATAATACCACTTGTTAAACTAATTAAAGCAACCCCTCCGTGAATAGTAAAAAGTAGTATGTTACTTCTAACTGCTGGGAAAACACCAATTAAAGCAAAAAAAACGCATGAATTAATCGCAAACACTTTTCCGATTCTGAGTACTTTTGGATGATTGATATTTTCCTTCTCAAGAATTTCTACTATGTGTAAATATGTCAGTAATGCAAAAAAACCAGATAAGAATGTCCCGATGTTAAAGTATATCGCACCAGGACCCGTTCCTAAATCGCTTATCATGTAACTTAAATCAAAATCAGGAAAG
>JABCSY010000013.1 GCA_018238625.1 Promethearchaeota archaeon | reverse complement strand
TCTCTTAATAGAACATTTCATTGAAAAAAAGGCCACGGATTCTTTGCCGATATTTCTTGAGACTTCCACTCAAAGAAATGTAATTTTTTACGAGCGCTTTGGTTTTCAGGTAATGGAAGAGGCGATTGTTCCAGGGACAAATGTGAGACAGTGGTACCTTTTACGAAAATAAAAGAAGTAAGGGCTCAGAAGTGTGGTGGTGGGAGTGTGTTCCGGAGTTTCAATTCCATAAATTTATATACTTATATATCCTTTAATTCTATTGTTAGAGCGCGTTTATTATGAACGAGAACGAGAACGAGTATCGGACGTTTGGTGTGTTGTATGTAACTTTAGGGATTTTTTTTAGCGTCTATTTTTTGTTAAATGAGGGAATTCGTTTTGCATTGTTTGACAGTAGGATTTTGGGCAACCTGGGGACGATTGGGGGGTTTTTCCTAATATTCGTAATTGCTTTAGTTATAGTGGTTGGTTCGTTGGTTTTAGCATTGTTTGGACTTGTCTTGATAGTTCGTGGTGGTGTGTGGGTTGCTCGGCTTTCGGGAGTTTTGTGTGCCTTTTTGTTCATCTGCTATTTTGGTGTAATGTTTGCTTTTTTTGTGGTAATCTCTGGTTAATAGGTGGGAGTGTACTTATAATTCTTAAAATAATACTTATTTATTGTGATTTTAAATGGAAAAAAATAAAAAAAAATTGAAATATTGTGTTTCAATACATCTAATGCTTACTTTTAGGACATTATATATATCTTTGGCTTATATTCGTTTGAAAAACTTGTTCTTGCTGATTAGGGTTACTGCTTCCTCCTCTTTTTGAAACGATATAGAACTGGACTAACGAATTTTCGTGCACAAGAGTATTACCTCGCCATTTTTTATCTTGCGATTCAAATTCGACCACTTCACCAAGACCAATGCCCTTTCTTGAAGTGAATTTTAATTTTAAACTCTGCAAAGCCGTAATCAATTGTACCTCATTTAGTTCTGATTTCTCGTTAAACGATTTATCTTTAAATCGCAGCGATTCGATCGCAAACGCTTTAAGTATGTCTTTACTCATTGCTTCCCATACTTGTGCGTTTGCGTAAAATTCTATACCTATAAACTCGCCATTGATAAAAGTAGCTATACCACACTGATCTTCTAGATTTTTAAACGATTTTACAATTTTTACCGTTTCTTTTTCAATATTCTCGGTCATTTCTAGGTAACTCTGAGTTGGGGCAATGTTACCGTTATATTTCATTTCTGATCTATACGCTTGGATTTCGTTCCAAACTGAGCCTTGACCTACAGAAGATATGGCTTCGTAAGCAACATTGGGATGTAGTCTTGTACTGGAAGATTTAAACCCTTTTCCTTTGCGATAGTTCCATCTCGATTGTTCTACGCATTTCGCTGGGATCGTGTATTTTTGGTACATATGCTGTAACTGGCACTGGTTCAATGGGGTTAATCCTCGGGATTATTGGATATAGCGAGACCGAGCAAAAATGGAAACCAATCGCTGCGATAGTTATCTATATAGTAGGTACCATTGTGTACTTTATATTTGGATTTTCCGTAATGTACGATCTTATGTTTAGTATGATGTCGGATTTCCTACCTTATTAAATCTCTGTTTTTTTTTATGAGTAGCAGACGGTAAGTGTTGCGAAATTGAGAAGTAAGAAGAAAATAATAGTAAAATTTAAGATCGATATGTCCTTTTTAATTTTCTCATTATCTCCTTTTGAGGCTATTTTACAGCCTTTAACGTGAATAAAAGAGGAATTTCAGCTTTTTGATTTCTTAGTCGAAAAAATCCATCGGGTCCACATTCAGCAAACGGGAATTGTTGCCAAGTAGAAAAAGGGTATTCATTTAGAAATTCAATTCTCAAACCAGCTTCAATTAGTGAATTAATTATATCTGACATACTGTGAGCCCATTCGTATTCTTTTTTTGGTTCAATTTTAATTTCATCTGAAGCATATGATCCATCTGCAATAAATTCCATAGGTTTAGGATCGTGGAAGTAATTGTAATAAACTTGAAGTTCTTTGATATCTTTGGTTTGATCGTCAAAAACCATTGAAAAAGGATGAGTTTCAGCTATGTAAAAGAATCCACCTGGTTTTAAGAAATGAGTAATGATTTTTCCCCATTCCTTTAGATCATTTAGCCAACAGAGTACTCCAATTGAGGTATATACAATATCAAATTTCTCAGATAGAACCTTAGGCAAGTCGTAGAGATTCGATTCAATGAAAATAGCTTCAAGTTTAGTTTGCTTTGCGAGTAATTTAGCTAATCGAATTCCTTCGCTGGAGATATCAATTCCTGTAACTGTAGCCCCTTCTCTTGCCCAAGAAAGCGTATCAAGACCAAAATGACATTGGAGATGCAACAATGATTTTCCTTTCACGTTTCCCATTTCTTTCAATTCGTAAGATTTTAAAGTAGTTTGTCCTTCTAAAAACGATTTTACGCTGTAATCCTCACTTTCTGTTTCATAATGTAACCTCGCAAACTCATCCCAGAGTTCTTTGTTTGCATCGTAATATTTCTTATTCAATTATTCTCACTCTTAAACGTAAAGTTGTTGTCTAATTTAAAGATATATATAATATGACTGTAAAAGAATCACTCTTGATAAAGATTTAGCAAAGGCGTTATCTAATATGATACCTGAATATTCATGGATGTAGGCAATCTTTTTTCAATGAAAATACACATTTTAAAAAAGAAAGGAAAATAGGTGATGTTTTTACAAAAAAACACCAAATTATGGTACTATTCCAATTTCACCAGGCATTTTGCTCCCTTCATTTAATAATTGTAAAGAATTTAACTCATTTTCCTTTAATTTGAAACCGATCTATTTAATTATATTACATTATACTTTTAAAATACTCATTTTAAAAAAGAAAGGAAAATATATGATGTTTCAATAATAAACATCTAATATGGGACAAAACCGTCTTGACCAGGCATTTTTTCTCACTCAATTTGTTTATTGAAATGTATTTGACTTCTTCTTCTTTTTAATTTGAAGCCAAAATGGATGATTTATATTTAGTTTTTTCAAAACTATTTATTAATTTAACAAAATTTATTTAAACTCCTAAAAAAATGAAAAGTGACTAGCATAAAATAACCAACTTAAGCTCTTGGGGATTTTTAAAAATAATTTTTTATAAATGTAGGTCAAAACAATTCTAAATATTATACCTCATCAAGTTTAATGCTAGACGCTCTAGTGAAAAATGAATGAAATTATAAGATATATTCTTGGATGTATATAATGAAGTGTTATATTAAATCTGAAGGTAAAATTGGATTAACGAGAAGATATCGAAAATTTTTAACTGAAGGGACCTTTCCGTACTTGTGTTTTATGATATTGCTTCCAAGGTTATACATAAAAGCGTTTTTTGAATAAACTGGGTTAGAGATTTTTTTGAGTTGATTTTTTATAGTTTCTTTGTTAATAATTTCAAAATTTTTTCCATATCGCATTAATTCCTCATTGTTATATCTATCAATAAGAGCGTGATAAGCAAAATTATACCAAAAAAGCGATATTTTTCCTTTTACCTTGTTTTGTGCAATCAATACTTCAAGAGAATCTTCTTTTAATGGGTCTAGACAAAATTCTTGTAAACTAATTTCTGATTCTTCTCGATAGGAAAAAAGCATCCTCACTGCTAAATCGGCTATACCTTCAGAGATGATTAATTTAGGGTTATGTAGCAGTAGTATTGAGTGTTCAAACTGATTCAATTCGCGATATAACTTCTGTTCTTTGACAACAAATTCTGTATGATGTCCAGGATAACCCTCATGTGCGGCAACAAACAAAAATCCGGTCCAATAAATGTTAAAATTCGGATTAACCTCTATTCGGGAACAAAAATTACCCTTGTACCAATTGTAATACGACCATTTTGCTTCATTATTATTGTTATATTTTACTAGCTCTATATTAATGTGCTCATTTTGATGTAAGAGATCGACAAACAATTCTTTAGTTCGTTCTCTCGTGATGTTGAGAGCTTTCTTAAATAATTCAAATACGTTACCCTCAGGAACAGTTCGTCGTACTCTTAAATCGTTCATTCGTTTTTCTAGACTTCCAAGACCTCGATATGCTTCATTAAATTCCTCTTTTAAATTATCCAACTCAGCTTCGTTAACTGGTTGTAAATCTACATCATAAAGCCTTAAAAATTGATCTTTAATAGAAATCTCGATTCCGATTAACAATTCTATTGAAGTCCTCATTGCTGTAAGCATTTTTTCTAAGTACCGCTCACGCTCTTTATCGTATCCTTGTGACCCCAACTGTTTCAATAAAGTTTTGGAGTCTAATAACAATTTTTTTGGCGATGTTATAGACTCGTTGTCAACAATTTTTCTTAAATTTTCAGGACCAAAATAAAAATCAACGTATCCTCTAATATGTTTGTTAATCCGGAGCGCCAGAAGTAAAAATGCTATTCCAAACTTGGATAAATTCAATTTTAATAACCAAACGCGAAAATTTCGTCTTTGAAAAGTTAATCAAAATATCTAAATTACCAATTGTTATTAAAGTTTTTACATTAAAAAATACGGTTTAGAAGTCTTCTTAGCTCATTTAAGCTTCAAAATTACATCAAATTCAGATATTAACCAACACAGAACATCGTATGGCGGGGTTGAGAAAAAAATTTCGGCAGCCTTTTTTTTAATTAAATTTTTTTCCGGTTTCTGAAAATTTTGCTGAAAATACAGTTGTCTTTCAGCAAGCATCCAACAGAGCGTGTCGTAAGGGTGATTCTTTTGGGTTAAATAATAAGCTGCGATATTAATCCTTTCTCTTATCCTTTCGTTGCTTTCAGTCATTTTATTAAATTTATAAGGATTATTTTAAACTCTGAGAACATAATAAATAAACATGGATTTAAATGTTCTCTATTTCTCGTACAATTAATAAGAGGAAATTAATGCCCAATTTAAAGATCCGATAAATTTATTGCTAAGATTCGGAAGATTTTATTATATATCTATGCCAACCTTTTCTTTAGCGTAATAATTTGACGGATTTGGGTTATTACTAGTGGTAAGAAGCCTTGAGACTTCCTTTGCTTCTATTTTATCTACTCTTTCAAACTTTCCTTGTTTTAAAAATAAGTTTAATATCTTGAGCTCGTCTAACGTTAAGTTTAACGATTGTAGAAATTTGGGGTGTCTATAATTTTGCCAATCGATATTTTTCATCATACTTTTGGAATGTTTTATCTTGAATATAAAAAAGATGACTATGAGAGTTTTCTATAATTTGTATGAACTAATAAATGAATTATAGTTTAATATCGAATAGTTTAACTTTTCCTATACTTTTTCTAGCAAGATTGATTTTACTTTAGCAACAAGTTAGCTCAGAGTTAATTAATAAGATTATAGCTTAAACAAAAAAACGAGTGGTATGGTATTGGTAAATACGGACATAATTGATGTGTTTTTACACCCAAAATCTGTAGCTGTTATAGGTGCCTCAAAAAAGTTAGTAAAAGGTGGATTTCGGATCGTTACTAATCTTGTAACAAACAATTTTAAAGGAAGAATTCATCTTGTTAACCCAAATGCCGAAGGTAAACTATATGATTTAGAATTCAAAAAAAGTATCTTGGATGTTGAAGATGATGTCGAGATTGCGATTTTTTACGTTCCAAATCGATTTATTCCTGACATTTTAAAGGATTGCATTAAAAAAGGCGTAAAGGGGGCTATTATTGAAGCGTCTGGATTCGAAGAGGTCGGTGAAAAAGGCATAAAATTAAAAGAAAAAATAATTGAAATTACAGAAAACTTTTCCAAAATAAGAATTGTTGGACCTAATTGCATGGGTCTTAGTACTATCGACGGAGATAGCGATGGTGAGGAAAAAGAAGCCTTTTTTTCTGGTTTCGGTGTTTTTAATGACTTTAAAAGGGGCAATATTGCAATAATTAGTCAATCGGGGATGTTAAATGGAGGATATCTAATGCACGCTATGACAAAATATCCCAACTTAGGATATAGATATGCGTGTTCTATTGGAAACAAAATGGATTTGAGCGAAATAGAATTCTTAGAGTACTTAATAAAAGATAATACCGTTAATGTTATTGCAATATATCTAGAATCGTTTAAAAATTCGAGAAAATTTATCGAACTTTGTAGAAAGGTAAGATCTATGCCTAATAAGACAATAATCTTATTGAGAGGGGGAATAACTCCACAAGGGCAGAAGGCTACCCTTAGTCATACAGGTTCCTTAGCTGAAGACTCGCGTTTGATCAATGGAATCATCAAACAATCAGGCGTAATCAACGCCAATAGTTTTTACGAGTTATTTCAATTTGCTCGGACATTTTCAATTGTTTATGAGACTGGTAAAATGCTACCAAAAAAAGGAAATGTTTCATTTGTGGCCGGTTCGGGAGGTGCTGGCACAATAACGGCAGATCTAACGATGAAATACGGTTTAAATTATCCTATTCTAGGAGATAAAGCTTATAGTGCGCTTGTAGAAGTGTTTCCTGATTGGATGCCCCCGAATAGATTTGCTTTTATAGATATTTGGCCTGCAATGGAAAAAGCTATGATGAACCAAGTAAGACCTGATGTTATAACAACCCATGTTTATAAAACATTGTTAAGTGAGCCCAATGTCGAAGGAATTTTTAACATGATGTTCTGCTCGAGACAATTTAGGGCTATGAACGATCTAGATCAAATAATAGATAATGTTAATCACTCTTCAAAACCTATATTTTTTTGGTTAGTTGGTGAAGACAAGGAAGTTCGTAGAGTATCAAAACTATTAGGCAAGAATAATCTTCCAGACTTTCCTAGTTTGGAAGAAATGGTCAAAAATTTTAGCATTTTAGTGCAAGAGTCAAACAATAAGTTATAATCTCATTTAAAACAAAAATAAAGGTTTAGATAGATTTTAATGTTTTTCCTTAGTTTTTTTGATATTTCCAAGCTCCGTAACCTTGAATTAAGAAACAAAATAGAAACGAATACTGAGAAATCTTTTGCAAGGACGCTTGTATTGTTAAACCCTCTGGCGTTATAGATTTTGGCAAAACTATCAACACTACAGTGTAAATAATACCGATGATCAATAGCACACCATATATGAAAGCGTAAAAATTTGGGTAATTTTTATTGTATAAAACAGCAACGGCAAAAAATATTACTCCTATAGCCCCGGTGATGTTGAACAAATTTGCAAACATCAAATGGGAAGTAGAAAAAACATCCCAGGGGGTAAGAATAGTAGCAATTAAAAAGAAGATAGAAATTAAACTAATTAAAGAACCAATTCTTGCGATAAGATATTGTTTTTCGTCATTTTCAAAAAATGTTGGAAGAGCAAAAGCAAAAGGAATAATAGAAGAACTTAGTATTAACGCAGTTATTGTAAATATTGTAAAGGAAATAACATTTGAAGCTCCTGAAAGTGCCGTAACACGACCTAAATCACTAAAAAAGTTATTCCAAAAATCGTATCCTAAACTGAGGGGATTTACCATTGTTCCTCCAGCGTAAAATATCATAGCTACCGCAGTAAATATTACATATTGAACCGGGCCAAATATTATAAATAATGAGGCAAATTTTTTCCAATTATTAGAAATCTTCATTAGAACCACTAAATAATATTTTAATTACAATTATATAATTTCCAACAATTTATTTAAATTAGAGTTTATAAAGCTCGAAATTAATCGTAAAAACTCATGAAAAAGAAAATTGTTAGAATAATAAAAAATACCAATTAGATTTGCTTTTTATTTAAATCAAGAAAAAAAAAAAAATTATTTAGCATATTTAGGTTTGGTAACAAATCCAATAAATATAAGTAAAGTCACACCAATATCGATTAATTCAGCTAAAACAGAATAATAGAGGTGTATGTTTAATAGAACTGATCGAATCAAATTAGAAGCGATAAAACAAATAAATGCAATTCCAATAATTAAGCCATTTGCTTGGGATAAACGTTGATTTTTATACATAAACAAGAACATGATAGCAATCCCTAAGAACATTACCAGCGTGATGAACGGAAGAATCGTGCTGAGAAAACTAGTTGTTGAAGCCAAGCTTATGACTAATACCAGTACCAAGATGAAAATTAAAATAATCCTCAATCTTAACTTGTTAAATTGTTTTTTATTCATCTCTTTATTTCTATACATGTTAAAAAATGTAATGATTACTTCTAAGCCTATATATAAGATTGGCATTACGTTTACCACTATTATAAAAAACCGTATTTTTAACAAAAGTAAGATAAATTCCGCATCAAAACTCGTAGAAACAAGCGCGAGGGTATAAAAGATGTCGTAGATTTTTCCACAAGTTAAAATACCGAAAAAGGATCCGAATAAAAAATAAGCATCTGAGGTATATATTGCTTCTTGCTTTAGCCATTTCCGATAAAGAAAGAACGACATAAATCCTAATATCAAAATTCTGCTAACAATAACAATCAAACCTAACATTAAGCCTTCGTTAGCAGCAAGAGTTGAAACCAAAACAGACCAGTAAAATGTAAACAATATAGTAAACGATGTTATTAAAACTAAAATAACTGTTAGAATACTATACAAAAAAGCTCTCTTTTTTCTTTCCAATTTTCATTACCTTCCAAGTTTAAAAAATCAATTTAGTTTAAATTGAAATTATTAATCTATTCTAATCATTATTTTATAAAATTGTTTTTTAAACCCTATTATTTTTAATAATTTTACACACATCTACAAAAAATATGTTGAAAAATATTGATTATGATTTTAAAGGGCAACATTAATAATTTCTGCTTGTAAAGTTTCAGTTACCGTTAATATGACAAAAGAAGTTGGCGTTCCAAAAGTATTTTGTTCTAAATACCCTTTCCCAGGGTTTATCAGCAAAACTTTATTCAATTCTACTATTTCCGCTTCATGAGTGTGCCCAAATACAATTGCATCAACATCATAATCCTTAAACTCTCTTTTAACCCTTGCCTTAATAAATGTTTCAGGGCCGCCACAGAATGGATGTGTGATCCCTATTTTTTTCCCCTTTATCTCTAATATATCCTTACCTGGTAATATCTCCCTAATACTCAAAGGATCGGCATTACCAAACACTCCTTTAAATTTATCGCCTTTCCACTTTATTAAACCTTCTACCGTATCTATTGACGTATAGTCCCCTGCATGAATAATCCAATCCCCTTCTTTTATAGCTTGCCCCATCTCTTTTGGCAATTCTTTAAAAGAATTTAAGTGTGTATCGCCTATGATTATTATTTTAACTGACATAACTTTTGATTCATCGTTAATTTACTTGGACATATTTGTAAAATCACAATAGATGTTCCACTATTTTTTTTTATGTTCTAATATTACAAAAATTAATTTTAAATATAACTTTTAAATCTTTAGCTACACGGATATTAATAATCATGAAGAAAACGATAAAAATCATTGTTTCCGGTGATGGTGGAGTAGGAAAAACCTCATTTCTAAATCGGCTTGTTCATGATAGTTTTGATGCTAATCGTCAATTAACCAGAGGCGTTGATTTTTACTCAAAAATTATTGCTGTTAATGGAACTGAATTTAATTTTATAATGTGGGACTTTGCTGGACAAGATCAATTCAAAACATTTTTGAATGGTTTTGTCGACGGTTCTCTCGCGGCCTTTATTCTTTTTGATTTAACGAGAATAAATACAATTGAAAATGTTCAAGAATGGATAGTTACATTAAAAGAATTTGGAAATATTCCTATAATGTTGATAGGAACTAAATCCGATTTGGTTAATCCTTATGTATCCCGCTCTATAGATGATTTTATCTCAGAAATTAAGAACGAATATGAAAACATTATAAGTTATGTAAAGATCTCGTCAAAGACGGGGGAAAACATCAAGAAATCTTTCGAAATTTTAATAGAAAAACTATCCTTTTAATTCTATTTTATAATGACTTTACGAAATTTCTAAATGATCTTCTATTCTCCCATAAAGATGTTATAGAGTAATTTTTAAAGAATTAAATATTTTCTTTAATGTGATTCCCCCGTTATTAAGCTTTCTTATTATTATTGCTTTGATCTTAATTTTCTCAAAGAAAGAACTAAGTGTTGTTTTAGGCATTAGCGCAATCATTTTTGGACTTTTGACTCAAGTAAACATTATTAATTCCATGATTGAAGTTATTATTAATCCTTCAATTGTTCTATTAGCGCTTTCAGTATTATTAATACCAATTTTAGGCGGTATAATGGAAGAATCAGGACTTATGCTTGAATTAATTCAAAAACTGAAAGTTTCTAAGAAAGTTGCTTTAATGGCCAGTCCCGCATTATTTGGCTTATTACCTGTGGCAGGGGGGGCATTAATGTCGGCACCAATAGTAGAGCAAATAGATCCCGCTTTAGATTCTAATCGAAAAGTTGCAATTAATGTGTGGTATCGACATGTTTTACTTTTAATTTATCCTCTCTCATCTGCTCTTCTAGTAGCAAGTGTCCTATCTGGGATATCACTATATATAATTGTTTTAGCTTTATTAATTCCTTTTGTTTTAATGGTTTTTGTAGGATATTTTACTTTACTGAAACCAGTAGATAAATCGAAAGAGTCAACAAACCGAAACTTAAAAATAGTTTTCCATAACTTAATTCCCCTCATCACAGCTCCCATTATAGATTTCTTAGGAAGACTCTTTTTCCCAATAAGCTTTCCAGAATTGTTTGTTTTTATAGGTTTAATCATAAGCATTTCCATCGCATTAAAGTTTGCTAAAATGAATTTATTGAATATAAAAGAAATCTCGCGAAAAATGAAAGTATGGAGATTTCCTCTACTTATCATTTCAATGTTTTTGTTTCTGAGTATTTTCTTAGAATCTGGAGTGCCTGAACAGATTAGCGCTTTAAATCTCCCCTTTGCTTTATTCATCAGTATTGGGTTTTTCCTCGGTTTTACTACTGGTAGAGTACAATTACCTAGTTCGATTCTTATCCCGATTTATTTGGTTCAAAACTTAGCCCTAACAATGCCTATAATCGATTTTGTTTTTCTTTATTTTGCAATTTATTTAGGATATTTAATTACCCCACTTCACCCTTGTTTAGCCTATAATATTAATTATTTTAAAACTAACTATTTAAAATCGTTAAAACATGTGGCTATACCAACTTTTATCTGTTTTGGAATGTTGTATGCTGTTTTTTCTTTAATGTTAATATTGGTTAATTAGAAAACACATAAAAAAAAGAGTTTAAGCAAATTCTATTGGTAGACTTTATTTTTTTTAAATCTTTGCAACCCAACCAAATTCATCATCAATGTCTAAACGTTGAATACCCACCAGCAATTCATAAATCTTTCTCGTAATTTCGCCAGGTTCACCTTCACTAAAAATCCTTTTTTTATCCTCAAGAACGATAGATTTAATCGGAGTAATAACTGCAGCAGTTCCCGCACAAAAAGCTTCAGAACAAGAATTTTCAAACAATTCTTTATAGGAAATATCTCGCTCTTCAATTTTTATTCCCATTTTCTTTGAAGCTAATTTTAAAATTGATTTACGCGTAATACCCGGCAAAATTGTTCCAGTTGTTTTTGGAGTTGCAAGGGTCCCGTTAATCACAGCAAAAAAATTCGCAGCTCCAACCTCCTCAATAAATTCCATATGAACTGCGTCTAAAAAGATGACTTGAGAAAAACCCCTTTCTTTAGCTTCCTTTCCTGCTAACATAGATCCGGCATAATTGCAACATGTTTTGGTTGCACCAGTTCCACCTGGAGCGGCTCTAGTATACTTCTTCGTAATCTCTAAATCAATACCCCTAAATCCTTCTGGGAAATAGGGTCCTACCGGAATCGCAAAAATTATAAATTTATAACTTTTTGCTGGTTTTACACCAACTATCGGACCGTTTCCAATCATTAAAGGACGAAGGTAAAGTGCTCCAGCACTATCGTAAGGTGGTATATATTCTTCATTTGCCCTCACCACATCTTTTACCGCATCAACGAATTTGCTTACATCATAATTCGGCATTAACATTCTACTAGCACTATCGTTAAATCTTTTCGCGTTTTCCTTCGGTCTAAATAGAACTTTCTCTCCATTCTTAGTCCTTAACGCTTTCATACCCTCAAATATTCCCTGACCGTAATTTAATACACAAGCAGCAGGTGAAATCTCAAACTTTCCGAACGGGACTAACTTTCCTTCGTCCCATTTACCGTCGTTGTAGTCTGAAACAAACATAGTTTTAGTTTCAATATATTCAAAACCTAGAGAATAATAATCTATATCTTTAGCGTCCATATACATCAAATACTAGTTAATTTTAACAGAGTTATTTAATGATTTGTTTATTAAAAAATTTTATTGAAAATAAAATTGTAATTTCAAATTTGAGTTTTTTTACATTTAGCATAAAAATAAATAAAAAAAATAAGATTTATAATTTAATTTTAGAGATTTTTATAAAAAAAATATTAAAAATTTAGTTAATATGCCAATAGAAAATCGCGAAATAAATGAATATAAATTAGTTATCGCTGGTTTAGATAATGCCGGAAAAAGCAGTGCGTTAATTGCTTTAAGAAAAAAATATAACTTTTACGAACGGGTAAAAAATTTAAAGCCCACAATAAAAATAGATTATAGTTCTTTTAAATTCATAGAAACCTATCGAATCAATCTCTGGGATATGGGTGGCCAGAAGAAATTCAGAGAAATATACATAGGAAATCCCATATATTTTACTGAAACAAATTATATTTATTATCTTATAGATATTCAGGATGAAATTAAATTTGAGGAATCTGTGAAATACCTTCACGATTTGTTAGATATCTATAGAGATTTGGATTATTCCAACGAAGTGATAATATGTTTCAATAAATATGATCCAAAATTTAAATCTAGTGAAGATTTTTTCGATCGAGCAGAAATGATTAAAAATTTAATTGTATCCCAAAATAAAGATATGAAATTTAAATTCTTTGGCACATCTTACTACGATATTTCCTCAATTTCGAAAGCAATTTCTTATTCTTTGGATAAATTATTAAATTTAGAAGAAATTGATGTAGGATTAAGTAAAATCGTTAATCAGTTTAGTTGTAGCTATGCAATTTTGTACACAGCATCGGGACTTATCATATCTGATCATTACATGGATGTTATGGATATAAGAGCTTTTGAAGAGAAAATTAGTAGTAAAATTAGCGAAGATCTTGAATTTTTTCAGAGACTAAAAGATGAAGATGCTAAAATATACGATAGAGTAGCTTTATCCGAAGATAAAACGGAATATGTAAAAAGGTATTCAATAATCTCTGGTAAAAATATAGAAAATACATTTTATATAGGGATAGGTGCTCAAACAAGTAAAATTAATGAAATTAAGATAGAATTAGAAAAATTTCGTAAGATCCTGTTATCTACTTTCATGTAATAGTTTGAAAGAAGGTATTGTTACTTTATCTTATCAAATAAAACCTTTTTTGCTCCTTTTTAATTTTTCATTTGTTAGAGTTGTAGAATGATAGAGCCACAGCCCCTACAGTTGTTATTAGCCATTCAAATCTCTCCTCTATCCTTAATTTTTTTATACTTTCTAATAAAATGCTAATGAATAAACAAAACATTTTTTTAAAGTATGGGGTTACTTCATATATGGCCCTACAAAAAATAACAGCTAAAAAAATTATTGAAAAAAAAAAAAGCGGGGAAAAAATAGTAACTATTACATCATATGATTATTCATTTGCTAAAATCGTTGATGATTGCGGAATTGACTTAATTCTCGTAGGCGATTCTCTCTCCATGGTAGTGCTTGGGTATAAGAATACTTTATCAGTTACGATGGATGAAATGATTCATCATACTAAAGCAGTGGCACGTGGAGTTTCTAATGCTATGATAGTTGCGGATATGCCTTTTTTATCGTACAAGATTGATATTAAAGAAGCTGTGAAAAACGCTGGAAGGTTTATTCAAGAAGGGGGCGCTGAAGCCGTCAAAGTTGAGGGCGGGACTAAGATTTGTCCCACGATAAAAGCTATTATTGATGCAGATATACAAGTGATGGGGCATATTGGGCTTACTCCTCAAGCCATATACGAATTTGGCGGTTTCTTAGTTCAAGGAAAAACAGTAGAAGCCGCAAAAAAGTTAATAATGGATGCAAAAAATTTAGAAAAAACGGGTGTTTTTTCTATAGTTTTAGAAAGCATTCCTTGGCAAATTGCCAAATTAATAACTAAAGCTGTTAATGTTCCTACTATTGGTATTGGTGCGGGGTCTTATTGTGATGGTCAAATTTTAGTTATAAATGATATGTTAGGACTTTTTACTGACTTTAAGCCAAAATTTCTCAAATACTTTGCTGATATTGGAAGCTCAGTCCGAAACGCTTTAGGAAGTTATAAAAATGAGGTAGAAAAGGGATTATACCCAGATAAAGAACATTCTTACGACTTTCCGCAACAAGACTTGGATGAGATTAATAAATGGTTTGAAAGCGTTGAAATCGAGGAAGAATCTAACAAAATATCGGAATAACATCTATTTTTTAGAAAAAGAGCTAATTATTCATGTTTAGAATATTACATCCATATATTCCTTGGTTAATCAATCTATTAATCAACACTAATTCTAGAGCAAATTTAACTAAATATTTGAAATTTTTCCAAAAGTATAATTAATTAAATTTTTATTAATTATAATAATACACTGAAATTTGATTAAATACAATAGGATAAAGAAATAATTATTAATTATAGTATTGGTAGACTGATATGGTTGAAGAGTATGATTATCTTTTTAAATCAATTGTGGTAGGAGATGGTGGAGTTGGTAAAACTGCTCTAACTCTTCGATTTTCAAAGGGTTTCTTTACAGAAGATTACAAGATGACTATTGGAGTTGATTTTCATGTAAAAACAATAGCAATAGAGACTGCAGAAGGGCTAATTAAGTGTAAACTTCAACTTTGGGACACAGGCGGTCAAGAGCGTTTTAGTTCCATAAGACCAATGTATTATCGAGGATCGTTAGGTACAGTATTAGTTTTTGATCTTACTAATTCTGCAAGTTTTGAACATTTACCTCAATGGATTGAAGAAGTTAGATCTAATATCAAAGCCGACATCCCTATATTACTTGTTGGGAATAAAAGCGATTTGATTGATCAAAGAGCAGTATCAATTGAAGAAATTGGTAATTTTACTAGAGATTTTAACTTGTATTATATGGAGACTTCAGCTAAAACCGGTGATGGAGTTGGAGATTGTTTTTATATTCTTGCTTGCCTAATGATAGGACAAGGTGTACCTGAACAATTTATCGCCAATGCAACCGTCTTTACACCAGGAGACGTCCCACCACCACCTAGCGAAACTGCTTCTGAACCCACAGACTCGTATTTAGCGCCACTCGTTCCTGAGCCGATACAATCTTTTGAACTCGAACCTGAAATTGAATATGGGGCCCCCCCTGTTCCAGAACCCACGGCCACAAAAGCGACAGAACAAATGCCATCTTTTGAACCCGAACCAGAGGTTGAATATGAGGCTCCCCCTGTTCCAGAACCCGTTCAAACATTTGAACCTCAACCAGAACCAGAAATATCAATGCCTGAACCAACGGAAATTGAATTTAAAACGCCTGATGAAATTTTACTTCAAAAAGCTAAGAAAATAGAACCTGAAATACGACCTTCAATATTTCCTGAATCCTCACCTGTTGAAAGTGAAGTTTATAAACCCCCAACAATACCATTTTCTTCAAACAGTCCAGTACCGGCGACTCCACCCAAGGAATTTCAAACGGATAAACCTGAAACATCAGAAGTAGGTTCTTCAACTCAAACACCATTTCGCGTAATGAAAAGAGAGGAACCGCCAAAACCTCAACCTGCTTCTATGACATTTGAGCCTGTTCCGGAACCAAAAGCAGAACCAACAAGCGTAACTCCACTTTTTCAAACTTCAAAAACCCAACCATCTTCATCAGAATCATTAATCGATTATATGCCTCAAACTATTTTATCTAAAAAAGAAATGAAAAAAATTGCTAAAGAGAAAAAGAAACAAGAAAAAGAAAAGAAAAACATCGAAGCTCGGGAAAAGCAAGAAAAATTACTTGAGGATATGAAAGAATTAAAGAAAGAAAAGAAGGAAAAGCATGTCGAACATAAAACTTCAAAATCAATCCCCCCCACTCCTCCTTTTGACACGAACCCTAAAGCAAGTTCATTATTTCAAACACTCACTCAAAAATTTGAAGAAAATTCTATTGATCAAAGTACTCCCTTCATACCATTTAGTGCAACCAAAAAATCTGAGGAAGAAAAATCTAAATTGAGAATAATACCTAATGTTGCTGATATTGAAAGCGAACCTAGTAAGTTTACAGCATTTACTTCCACCCAGACTGTTCAAGAAGAGAAAACAGAGCCAAAATCTAAAGATCTCTTAGTTTGTGAACAATGTGGGGCAATTTTATCTTCTGATTATGCGTTTTGTAATAAGTGTGGTAGTAAATTGTAATTTTTATTTATTTTAAAACAATGTGCTAAAGATCCTTTCCACATATTGGGCATGTGCTCCATAATTTTTTTATTTTAGAATTACAATGATGACATATTTTTAAATCTGGATCAATTTTAGTTTGAAGTTTTCCAAAGATAGTAATATTATCTTCAGCACTATATTCTTTTGGATGCTGAGATGGGTGCATACTAGGTTTATTAATAAAAATTTCAGAGATCCCAGTTGAATTGTTAATCATTTCCTTTTTTGAATTTGCATCCAACAAAAGCAAGTTTTTTGATTCTGATTTAGGATTAAAATATTCAGGTTGTGGTTTCGGTGGTTTTTGGACTAGATCATTTGGGATTTGTGTTTTTGATATCGTGAAATCTTCTAAAACCTCGTTATATTCATTTACAGCTTTATTCAGTTGTTTCTTCTCTTGATTTATGATTTTTTCTTTAGAAAATTGTTGATCTTTTTCTAAATCTTCGATAGGTACGCCAACTCTATAATGAAAATAATTACCCTCATTATTTTCGATAATTTGCTCACCATGAATTAATATAACTTCAATGTAATAAATAATATCAGATCCAACAGGAACATCAGTGATTTCTGCTATAAAAAAGTCCAATTGGTTCTCCATTTCCATTTGATACCAAGATCGCCCTTGGTCAGCGCTAAAAATTAATTTAACTCTCTCTAATGCGTTATTAAAATCTTCCTCTGTAATTTTAACAACAATTTTTATTGTTTTCTTTAGCGCTTCCTTCGTACTAGTAATATTTTCCGCTTCTACAGAATCCCAAGCAGCACCACATTTAGGGCAATTCGTAAACCAATTTGGGTATTCAACCTTGCATTTAGTACAAGTTTTAGTAAAATATCTTGTTGTTTTTATTCCAAGTTTTTTTTTTTTTTCTTTTCCCATTCCTATTTCATTTCTTAAGAGAGATTAAACCCTAATAAATCTATATAAATTATTAAATGACTTTTTGGTTTATAAATATATTTCTGATGGACATTATAAAACTTTTATTTAACTAAACTTATTATAAATTTAGTTTTTTTACTATTTTTTCTAAATCAGAAGTAAAATTAGATAAATGGTCTCTTTTTACATGTGGCATTAGTACAATTCTAATTAAATTAAAATCTATAAATTTACCTAACATCCACTTGTTATTACGTAATGCTTCATCA
Source organism: Promethearchaeota archaeon (assembly GCA_018238625.1). Classification (GTDB taxonomy): domain Archaea; phylum Asgardarchaeota; class Lokiarchaeia; order Sigyniarchaeales; family SOKP01; genus SOKP01. Next base: position 39,321 of record JABCSY010000013.1, on the reverse strand, counting down.
ATTTCACATATGCTTTCTCCGTTCTCTGTTGTTATGCCTACTACATTCATAACGGGGTTAGCAGCTAATTTTATCCCATTAATTTCAGATATCCTTTTTACTAAATATTTAGTATTATCCATACATTTTTTTACCATCTTAGTAAAACCGTTAATACCTAAAGCTTTCAGTATTACCCAAAATGCGATAATTGGACCTCCTGGTCTGGTTCCAACCATATGAAAGTGCTTAAAATTACCTCCTGCTAAATAAGGAATTTCAAAACCTATTTTTTGTAGTATTGACGCATCTTTTACGAAAAATCCCCCAGAAGGTATTACACCTAAACCCATTTTATGGGGATCCGCTGTAATTGAACTTACAGCCTGTACTGAGAAATCCCATGGAGGGATTTTATAATTTAATTTTTTTAGAAATGGTAACACAAATCCTCCAAAAGCGGCATCAATGTGGTAGAAAATATTCTCTCCTTCAATTATTTTACCCATATCTTCGATTGGGTCAATTAAACCTAGTGATGTTGTACCGGCAATTCCAACAACTCCGCATGTATTATTATTGATAAGAGATTCGAAATGGTTTAAATCTAATTCAAAATTCTCTCTTAATTGTACCTTTCTAAGTTTAATACCCAACATGTCGGCTGCTTTATCGAAGGAAATATGAGCTGAAGCAGAAACGACAACCTCGGGATTTATTATATCAGGGCGTAATTTTTTAGCAATTCTCATGGCGATTAAATTAGATTCTGAACCTCCAGTAGTAAATGTTCCGATTATATTTTTATTTCCAAATAACTCACCAATTTCGAGTACTAATTCATCTTCTAAGGCTGCAGTCCCTAAAAATAGTCCGGGATCTCCTAAATTTTTGGAAATGTATTTAACATAAATTTTCTTAGCGAAATCTAAAGGCTCTGTGCACATAGACCCCAAAATTAAACCTGAATCGTACGAGAGATCTTTCTCTAACTTTTTCTCAAGTAATTTAAGTATTTCTTGTTTCTCTAATCCTTCTTTTAGCATCTTTTTATTATAAATTAATAGTTGTTATTATCATTACCGATGTTTTAAAAAATATAACGCATAAAAAGATTAAAATTTTTCAAATTGAAACGGCTTTCTCAATTAAAAATTCATTCTCTTCTTTTTTGCTATAAAAATCTCTTTGAATCTCTTTTTGAATATTTTTCAATAACATTGGCTAATTCCCAATTGATATTTATTTTGTAATAGTTAGCAACACAGATTGTCGCAAAAATGACATCTGCGAGCTCTTCACCAATATTTAATTTTGCGTCCTCAGACTTCTTTGGTTTGAAACCTTCAAGATGGTTGACTTCTTTTGCTAGTTCTCCTACTTCTTCTATAATTGCACCGAGCATAGAAAGAGGAGGCCAATAACCACCGTGATTGAGGACCCATTCGTCAATTTGTTGTTGAAATTCTTTAAGTGATAATTCTTTGTTCATATATTTAGTATGAATTAAAAATATATAAGAAATTAAAAAAGAAAAATTATTTAAATAAATTTTCTCGTTTTCTTGCTTCCCATTCCGCTCTTTTTCCTAAATTATATCTATTCACTTCACTGTAATATCCAGTAACTCTTGAGTATACTTTCACATCTTCAGAATAACATTGAGGACACTTAAATTGACTTCCTCGATACATCTTACGACAGGATGGACAGTATATAAAATCTGTAGTATAGGCAAAATACGCTGTGTTTGTATTAAGACAAATATTTTTTGTGAGTTCCCAAAGAGCGTGAATATCCGGTTTTTGTTCCCCTAACCAAATATGGGTAATTACTCCTCCGTTTACAATAGGATGATAATCTCCCTGTTTTCGAATTCTTTCAGATAAAGATATGTCTGCATCATATCGTAAATGACTTGAATTTGTATAATAAGCAGATTCACCAGAAGATTGAGGAATGGCTTTCTTTGGAAAATGTTTCAGATCTAGTCTTGCAAAACGCCCACTCGAGCTCTCTGACGGCTGCTCCCAAAGTGAATAGGAAACTCCATCCCTTTCTGTCATCGTATTACATTTAGCAACCATATATTCCAATATTTCTTTCCCAAGGTTATATGCTGTATCATTTTCGTGCAATTCAAAACCGGTCATGCTTTTTACGGCTTCATTCAAGCCAGTAAAACCTATTGAAAGATTTTGATCTCGCAATTTAAAAATTGGGTCACCATTAATTTTGCCACTACATAAGGGTAGATGCCCTGTTTTTAATCGCCTTTCCATTAAATCCCATTTTTTCTTTAGGATTCTAGCTGAAAGCTCCATTTTTTCATCCAAAATCCTAATGTAATCGTCTTCATTGTTAGACATGTATGCGTATCTAGGTAAATTTAGACTAACGCTTTGAAGTGAACCAATAGTAACATAATTTTCCCATATGTTAGCATTTTTCCTTTTTTCAGGATCTACAATACATTGACTTATAATTTGATTACCACTTAGAAATTTTCTGCAACACTGACTATGAATTTCGTCTGGCATCCAATCTGGACACATATTTAGAAAATATGGAGTCCCCATCGTAGCTACTTCTTCCATTATTTTAATGTAAGATGGTTCGAATTCTTTAAGCCACTCTTTTTTTATTTTAACCTCATGTTTTGGAAACGCAAATAGTTTCCCGTTATAATCTCCTTTTATATAAACTTCTGTTAAAGCGTCAAAAAGTTTAAGACATTCTTCTTTATAATCTCCATATAAACCAATATTTTTTCCATGAGGGCCAATAGCAGGAATATTTAATAAACCCTCTGGAACCGTAGGAGTGCAAGAAATCGATGTAAACGGTACTTGACCACCTCTTGCTGCAAAAATTTGATTTGTTTCGAATATTAAACACTGCATTGATTGCTCAATTTCTTTTTGAGAAAGCCCTCGTACATAAGGGGCAAGGAAAGTGGTAATATAATCATAACCTTGCCCTCCTGAAAATTCTCCTTGAATAACTCCCAACCATTTTGCTAAGTGTGTAACTGCCACTCGCAAACTACCTGCAGGTCCAGATTTGCTACAATGTGCCCAACTATCGACAGGTGGAAGACCATGTTCAAGAATCATACGAGGATCCCATTCTTGGCAAAATGGCCGTAAATCAAAATACCTGAGCATATGTACGTGAATGTCTCCATATAGATGAGCGTGCGCTTCTTTTGAGTTTAAAATTCTTAAAAGGGCATATTCGTCAGATATTCTATTAGCAGCCCAATGATGGATGCTCTCAGGATTCATATCTTGATTAGCATTTTCATTCACGCCCTTCTCTAAAATTGCTTCGTAGTCCATCAACGGCATACCTATTCTGGTATATAACTTTCGTTCATCTTCAAAATGTTGTTCAGATAATATTGAACAGACAATTTCCCTAATGTGTGGACCAGAAAGAAACATTATGCCGGAGGATATGATTCTTCTAACCGCTAATTCAGTAATACTATCAGCGACTTTATCGTTTAACCCTGTTTCTTTAACAATACTCTGTTTTATTTTTAGAGGATCAAAGGGAACTACATCACCTTCAGTTCGGGAAACTCTTGGTAATAAACTTTTTAAAAAACCACTTTTTAAACCTTTATTAACTTCTGTTGTTTCAGATTCTGGAATCAATACCATAGCAATCCATCACAAAATTTAATTTATAATGTTCTAATAAGAGATAAAGGTATATTATCAAGTTTAAAGCCAAACATTTTTGTCGGCACTATGAACTGAAACAATACCCTTAATAATTATTTGTTATCGTTTATATTTTACCTTTATTGATATAAAAATGTATTTTTTTTTCCAATTTAAACTTAATTTATTAACTCTTGATTTGAATTTTAAAACACCAGTTAATCAAACCGCAGAAATCCTTATAACATTTCAGAAAAATTCGAAAGAGCTATATTTAATCTCGTTATTTTATCCTTAAATAAATTAATGTCGTCTTTACCGATTTTGTAATTTTCAATTGATTTTATAAAATTTAAAAATTAAAGACTATGAGTATATTTAAACAAAAAAGCAATAAAATCAAATTAAAAGTGTTTTTTAGATGAGAAAAAACCCCGTAAGCAAAAATTCTGTTGATTCAATAGAAATATTACACGGAATATATAGAAAAACTTTAACCTATAACAAGAATGTAATGTTATGCTATTTTAATCTAATTAAAGGCTCACAAATTCCCTTGCATTCACATAAAGAACATCAAATTGGATATGTGTTAAATGGTAAATTAAAATTTATTACTGAAAATGGAGAATTCATAGCAAAAGAAGGAGATAGTTATGTTTTTGATTCTAACGAAAAACACGGTGCGATAATATTGGAAGATACGGATGTTATTGATGTATTTAGTCCAGCAAGAGAAGATTATAAATAAAGTTGGTAATCGAAATGTAATTAAAGATGATTACCATTGGTAAACAGCTACAGCAATAATAGCAATTATGCTAAGTAGGAATTCACCCATTAACCAATCAAAGTACAATATCCTTTTTTGATCTCTATTTTTTTTTATCCTTGTAGCTAATCCAAAATTAATTGCAGAATTAGTCCCGAAAAAAATCATTAACGTAAATGTTGATGCATTTAATTCTAATTCAATTAACCCTAATACAGAATCGAAAATAACAAATGTTCCCATTAATAAAGTTAGAGCAATTAAAAATATCCAACCTGAAAAGTGCATAATTTTTTCGAATTTTACTTCTTCTTCGGATAAGCCCCCATGTAGCCCAGTAGGTTTTTTCTTTACTTTTGACATAACATTCTTACCAAATTGTTTATATAATTGTGAATGGTTTATGATTCTTAATTCTTTTTTTTTGCTAATTTTGTTTGATAGTAAATTAAGGTCTGTTTTTCAGAAATAAAATAGCTCGTGCTATATCTCCTTCACTATCAACTAGTGCTGCGTTAGCCTCTTCCTTATTAACATTTGCTTGAGCTGCTACTAGCATAATATCATTTTCAGTAATAATTGGTTTTGTTGCAGATTCTTCAGCAAGTTCCGTAGTCTCAATGTCTTCCTTTTCTCCAATTAAAACATCCTCTGGAGAATACTCTTGTGCTTCACCAATTATTTGATAGATTTCTTGTCCCATTTGTTTCATTAAAACAACTTCTGGTTGATCAATTATGAGCGTTTTTTCTACTCCTTCTATTATCACTCTAGTGGCATTAATCTGATCCATTTCAACTCCTTGCTGTTGCATTCGGCGACGCATTTGCCTTGAAGCAAATTGTTGACCTTCTCTTTTTTTTGTTGCTTGAGGGCGCTTAGGTTTGTTGCTTTCCCTTTTTTGCATCTCTTTTGGTAATTTTACCATTTTTTTCTCAATAACTCCTAACTGTATATATTATAAAATTTATTAAACCTTATAATTTTGATTTATCGATTCCTTTCCGAACTTTTATTGCGATTCCAGTTTTAAAACTTCGAACATAAGGAATGGGGATCGCTAGTCTTCCAATTGCTAAAATGTTATTCTTTTGATTAACAACAATTATTTCATCTAAAGGTCTTAAATTATCATCTATATCTAAAACATGTTTACAAAAAACATTTCGTCCTTTTCTAATAAAGTCAGATATATCATTCAACACGACTGCTCTCATTCTCGGTGTTGGAACGTGTTTAATTATTTTATTAGCTGCAAATAAACTTAATGTAAAGAATCCATTAGTTGGTCTCAAATTTAACAAAAGTTTCTTATCGTAATATATATGCTTAATTTTATCCGTGTTTTTAGAAAACTCAATATGGATATCATTATCATTTTCAAATAGAATATTGGTAATTGTTTGTCCAAATTGGTAATCAGAAATAGCCTTTACTTTTCTTAAAGCAAAGAATAGTTTGTTCTCCATATTAAATTACTGCAACTATTTACATAAAAATAAAGTTATAAATATTTAATATGTTTGTAAAAAGGAAGATTAAGAGTATAACTTAGAATCAATAGCTTTATCTTTCATTTTATTCATAACTTTATTTATTGCTTCGATAAAATCGTCTTTAATAATTACTTCAGCTTCTTTTCTTATTGCAAACATCCCAGCTTCAGTGCAGATTGCTTTTATGTCAGCTCCCGTTGCTCCTTCAGTTAATTCAACCAATTTTTTTAAGTTTAATACTCCATCAATGCTTAACTTTCTTGTGTGAATTTTAAAGATTGATGTTCTTGCGTCTCCATCTGGGATTGGAAAATCAATCATTCTATCAAATCTACCAGGTCTTAATAAAGCTGGATCTAAAATGTCAATTCTATTTGTTGCGCCAATTATTTTTACATCTCCTCTTTCTTCAAATCCATCTAATTCACTTAATAGTTGCATTAAAGTCCTTTGTACTTCTCTATCGCCAGATGTAGCAATCTTTAATCTTTGAGACCCGATAGCATCTAATTCATCTATAAATAATATAGCGGGAGCTTTTTGCTTTGCTAAATTAAATATTTCTCTGACCAAACGAGCACCTTCACCAATAAACTTTTGAACTAACTCCGATCCGATTATTCTAATGAATGTAGCGTTTGTTTCATGGGCAACCGCTTTCGCAACTAACGTTTTACCGGTCCCTGGAGGGCCAAAAAGTAAAACACCGTTAGGCGGATCAATCCCTATTCTTTTAAACAATTCTGGTTTTAACAGAGGTAATTCAACAGTTTCTCTTACTTCTAATATTTGGTCATTCAAACCACCGACATCTTCGTAACTTATATCGGGAATTGCATCGATAACTTCCATTCCTTTTACAAAGGGATCTAATTTTGTTGGTAAGATTTCCATTATTGCAAATGTTCTCTGGTTTAAAGCGACTCTCATTCCTGGAGTTAAATTTTCGTTTTTAACTCTCCTACTAGGATTAACAACGAAGCTAGGACCAGTAGAGCTTTTTACAATAACCTTACCCGTTTCGTCTAGCATATCAATTACAGTAGCAGATACTAAAGGAGGTTCTCTTAATCGATCAATTTCATTTCTTAAACTATGTAGTTCTTGTTCCAATCTTAGGCGTTCAGCGTCTAATAACTGTTTTTCAGTCTCTAAATTTCTTAATCTCTTTTCCAGGTGCCTTGTGTAAGTAATTAAATACTCTTCATCCTTAGTTTCTTCCTTTTTTCTCCTTTCTTTGGTTGTAGTCAAAAAAAACTCCCATCTTTTATTTAAATTTCAAGAAAAATTTCTAAATTATTAATAACTATTTATTCATTTAAATTTAAGGTAATACACTAATAAGATAAAATTATCGATTTCTAAAAAATTTATAGGTTATATTTTATAACGATTTTTAGCTTTAAACAGAAAATTTTAAGAGTTCTACATCCAATTCATTATATATAGTACTTTTCCTTAGAAATTATTGTATCAGATTATATTATGTCAAAAAAAGTATCGAATCAATTTGATAAGGAATGCCCCATATGTGGAGGTAAAATATGGGGAAAAGGACAAAAAGTTTTAATAGAAGAAGCAAAAATTACTGTGTGTCAAAGTTGTGCCCAATATGGTAAAAAAATCCGGAGTGAACCTAAAAAACCCTTTTCTCAACAGCAGACATATGCTAAACTTAAGAGCCCCGTGAAAAGATTTGTGCCTAAAAGAGATGGCGATGAAAATATTGAAATTGTTCATGATTACGCGAAAAGAATTAGAAACGCTCGAAATTCCCGTGGATTTAATCAAGATCAATTTGCTCAAAAATTAAACGAGAAACCTTCTTTACTAAGAAGAATTGAAGCCGGAAAAGTTGAACCAACTTTAAAATTGGCAAAAAAAATAGAAAAAGTCTATAAGATTACGCTTCTTAAGAAAATAGATGAAATTGAACCAAGTGCTAAACAAAGCAAGTATATGAAAAAAACTCGCGGTTCCTCTCTTGGTGATATTGCTTTTATTACAAAAAAGAAAGATTAATTTTAATAAACCTTGGAAGTTTAGATAATTTTTATTAGAAATATCTTTTTTGATGCAATGCTGAGAAGTAATTAAATTTCTGAGTTAATTGATAAATCAGCATTCTCAATTGAAACTATTTTTTCTTTTAAAAACTGAATAAAATTTTGATTATCTTGAGCTTCTAATGGATCTCCACAATTTGGACATCTGAAATTCAATTCAAATGCCGTGTCAAAATTATACTTAATATTTGAATCTCGACAATTCTTGCATATAAAAAAATAGTTATTTTCTTCAAATTCTAACCTTTCTCTTAACTTTCTTTCTATTGTTCTCTTTTTTTCCATTAAAATTTCTTCCAGCAAATCAAATTGATGCCACCAGTAATATATAAACCAACCTGTAGACTTATCACGTATTCTTCTAAATTGAGCTAATTTTGCACTATACAACGTGTATAAGGTTTTTCTTACTGTATTTAATTTTAAAATAACTGTATCATCTGGGTCAAAATCTATTTTATAATCTCCACTTTTAATTCTTTCTTTAATATTTTCTGTTATATCTTCATCAGTTATATCTGTATTTTCAGAATTCAATAATTGAATTCCTACTTCTGTGGCAATCTCTCCACCTATTATATATAAAAACGATCTCAACAAAGGATTTAATTCCTTCATAATCAGTCATATTCCATATTTTTTCTATTAATAATTTACTTAAACCTTTTTAAAAATTAAATTTTTTGAATTTTTAAATAACGGAATTTAAGTTCAAAAAAATTAAACAAAGATTGAAATCTGTTTTTCTATTAGTTCACCATCTATATTAATCGATCGAAACATTTTCCCTTTTCTAATGGCCATAATCCTTAATAAGCGAGAGTCCTTGATGTCTTTTGGGATTACAATCTCAGTTATGTTGTAGTTATTGAGCAAAATGATAGTTTTCCAGTTATTAGGAATGTCCGTTTTAAAATCAGAAGCAACTGAATCTAAAACCATCTTAAGATTTGCATCTGTATTACTTATAATTCCAGTGCAAAACTGAATTCTTTTACCTAAATCATCATCTTCAGCCTTTTTTTTAGATGGCTGTGGTATGTTTTTTTTGGTTGTGACTTTAATGGTTGGGCTAATAATAAAGGACAGTAATAAATAACTATTTTCTCGAAATGCATTAATTGTTTGGAGTAACTGCTTTTTATTTATTTGATCATCAATATCAGCCTTGTAATTCTTTGTTTTACCCGTGGATTTTTTTAAAATCCAATTTAATCCTAAATCCGTGATGGTCTCTGATAAATCCATGCCTGTAATTAGTTTTCCTTTAACTTCAAAACTATTTTGTGGGTCCGAAATTGTTTTAGCGATAATTTCTGTAATTAAATCTTCATATTCATGAGTACCTTTCAAAGTTATTTTTGCTTTAGTTTTAACGATTTTTATTGCGGGACCAATAAAATCTCCCTTAGAATACCTGTAGAAATGTCTATGAATGTTCATATGGTTTTTTGCAGGATCCTCTAAAATTGGGTTCTCAATTAATCTACTTAAAAAATGCATTTTTATCTCATTAATTTCCTTTTAATAATATAGATCTAAATAATATAAATAAAATACAACTTTAAATTTTAATTTATTCAATAAGAAGTGACTAAAATTAAGTTAAAAGATACTATTCTTGAGAACTTTAATAAAGTTAAAAAAAAATAAAAGATAACATATAAATTAAATCATAAAAATATTTAGTGATTATTTATGTTGTTTACATTCCTTCAAATTAATGATTTTCAAATTCCTTCATTAGCTATTTGGATATTAGCGTGGATTTTTCTAATAGTTGGATTGTTTAGTTTAACGATTTTAATAGTTTATACAAGATATGGAAGGGAATTATCAATTAAACTCTCGATCCTTTCAATAACCTTTGCAGCCGTATTTCTAGGTTTTGCGTTCCATTTCTTCCTCATATCGTTTGGTATATAATTTATCTTTTAAACTAGCACCTCATTTTAATTTTTTTTCAACTTTGTATAAATATCTATAAATCCTTGTAAGATTACTATTTTCAAAATTAGTTCAATCTCAATGTCAATCAATAATAAATATGATCAACATTTATAAAAGAAGGAAAATATTTTTCTTATAAATAATTATTTTAACAAACTAAAAATTAAATTGGAGTTTTGAAAATGTTATTTCAAGGAGAAAGTACTTTATTCTTTATTTTGTGGCTAATACTAGCAACTGTTATTGTCGCGTTAATCATTTACATCTCGGTTTTGCTTATTGGTTCTAAAACTAAAGCTTCTGATAAAAAATTTTTAATAATTCTCTTAGCTTTTATTTGCGTCTTAATAATACCAATAATTCTGGGAGCAATAAATTCAGTATTAGGAGCAATTGGTTCTTTAATAGCTTTTAGTGGCTCAAACTATTTAACTCAATTAACGCCTATCATCGGATTTCTAATTATATTGATTTTAACAAAATTTTTAATCGACCTTTCTTGGGATCAAGCTGTATGGATATCTTTACTAACATTGTTTTTCTTGTTTCTTCTCTATACTATGATACCAGAGCTTTATGCATTCCTAGGATTTGGCCTTTAAATCTTTTTTTTTATTTTACAATTATAATTGAAGTTTGGTTATCTAATTGAAAAATAATAGTAAATAGAGTAAAAATGAGATAATTTGATTAAATTTTTTCTTTTAATTTTAAACGTGGCGCAAGTCCTAAACTCATCATTTCTTGGAGTAACAGTTTGAAAGCATAAGAACATACTACTTTTGATATCACAGTTCCTTGTCCACATACAGGACAATATCTTTTATCTTTGTTTCGATCGTAAACTGCTAATAGCCCACATTTCTCACAAACTAAAATTACAGTTCTATCAGACTCATCAAGCAATCTTTCCTTTAATAATAAAGCGGACCCGTGACCCACTAAGCAATCTCGTTCCATCTCGCCGAATCGCAAACCTCCTTCTCTTGCTCTTCCTTCTGTTGGTTGTCTAGTTAGAATTTGAACCGGTCCCCTTGCTCTTGCGTGAAGTTTGTCTGCAACAAGATGATACAATTTTTGATAATAAATTGGGGCGCAATAAATTCCTGCCTCATATTTTTCTCCTGTAATTCCGTTATACATTACCTCTCTTCCATTGAATTCAAATCCCGCTTCTACTAATTGATCTTGAAGTTTAGTGATATCTTTCCATTCGAACGCTGTCGCATCACCTAATTCTCCGGTTGTACACGCAATTTTACCACTAATTCCTTCAAAGAGCTGTCCTAAGGTCATTCTTGATGGCATAGCATGAGGGTTTACAATAATATCTGGAATTACACCATTTGAAGTGAAAGGCATGTCCTCAGCTGGCTGGACTAACCCCAGTACCCCTTTCTGTCCATGTCGTGAAGAGAATTTATCCCCTAATTCAGGAATACGTAAGTCTCTCACTTTAATTTTAACTAGTTTATTACCATCAACAGTTTCAGAAATAATTACGGTGTCTACAATTCCTTTCTCGTTGTGACGCATATTTTTTGAAGTTTCTCTTCTATTTGGCTGCATCAATTCAAATTCTTCGTAAGATTTAATAAATCGTGGAGGAGAAGTGCGTCCTATTAAAACATCGCCCCCATTTACACTGGTTTCGGGTTCGATAATTCCATCCTCTTCAGATAATAATCGATAAGATTCAGCGGATTTGAAACCTCTAACTCCTCTTTCTGGTATTTCGAATTTATCCAATTCCCCTCCGGGATATTTTCTTTCTTCGGCGTCGTAAGTTCTGAAAAAATGACTGCGTGCAAGACCGCGTTCTATTGAGGATTTATTTATAATAATTGCATCTTCAATATTATATCCTTCAAAACTCATCATACCAACTATAAAGTTTTGTCCCGCTGGTCGGCGATTAATTCCAATTATCTTCATGGGACTCGTTATAACTAATGGTTGTTGAGGATAGTGAAGGGTGTGACCACGCGTATCAAGCTTTAAATGCATGTTTGCAGCAAATAGCCCTAATGCTTGCTTAACCATTCCCGCTTCGTATGTATTTCGTGGGGATTGATTGTGTTCTGGAAAGGGAATTATTGAAGCGCATATTCCTAAAATTGCAGCAGGAGAAATTTCTAAATGTGTATGTTCAGCCGTAATATCTTCTTCAAACATAGCAATATAAGCATTCTCTTCTTCTTCTGCGTCTAAATATTCAATAACGCCTTTCTCAATCAAATCTGTCCAAACATACTTACCTAGTTTAATTTTCTCTATATCTTCCTTCTTAATGAGGATTTGTGTATTCTTAATTATAAATAAAGGTCTAGTCGCTCTTCCCGCATCACAATTTATTTGAATCTCTTTAGAATCGTTATAATATCCTATGTTCACATGTTGACCAATCTCGCCTCTACGTCTCTTCTCCCTGAGTTGATTTAAAAAAGGATTATGCTTTTGATGAATACCAACTAATTTACCATTAAGAAATACATTTACTTTTTCTCCTTTTATTCTTTTTACTTCATTAATTGGTATTACTCCTAAATCTATCAGTATATTTTCGATAATTCTCTCATCGGCGCCAACTGAAATAATAGACGCTAAACCAAGATTTTTAACCAAACCACAATTTGGCCCTTCTGGAGTTTCTGCTGGACAAATCTTACCCCATTGGGTCGGATGTAAATCTCTCGCTTCAAAATGCGGTTGACTTCTACTTAACGGTGAAATTACTCTCCTTAAATGGCTTAATGTTCCAACATGATTTGTTCTATTCAGCAATTGACTAACGCCAGCTTTACCTCCAACCCAGTTGCCCGTTGCTAAAGCATGTCTTATTCTTTCAGTAATTACGTCCGCCCTCACAGCTGTTTTGATATTGGGAGCTCTCCCTCGAACAGCTGTACGCTCTAGTTGGTATTTTATATCTTTTACAAGATTTAAAAATGCAACTCTAAATAATGATGTAAATAACTCACCAGCTAATTTTAACCTTTTATTGGCATAATGATCTTTATCATCAGACTCACGAAACTTTAAGGCGAGTTCCATAACTTTTTGAGCCATTTGACCTAAATAATAAGCTTTCTTTATTCGATCCTCTTCCGCATTTCCAATATGGGGTAAAAGGTATCTATCTAAAACTTGAAGCGCTCTTCTAATCCGGTAATCCTTAGTTTGTCCAATTGCGACTCTCTTTCCTATATAATCTAAAGCATTTTGTTGAGATTTTTCAGGATCTTTTAATACTTGAATTTCTGAAGCGACATCTATAACTGGAATCAATTCCTTCTGAATATCATCATTTTCTGAAATGGCTTCAAAAATTTCTCTATCAGAGTGTAACCCTAAGGCTCGCATTAAGATCGCAAGAGGAATTTTGCCCGGAACTGAAGGAAAGGAGACTCTTAAATTCCCGTCTTTCTTTCTTTCGATTGTTACTGGTGCCCGAAAACCACTTCTCGTAGAAAATACTTTTGCTTGATGTGTAGCACTTGAACTTCTACTTGCCTCTTCCGCTAAAATTCTATTTGGGGCTAAATCTTCTTGCGTCACCAGTACGCGCTCAGTCCCATTTATTATAAAATATCCACCGGGATCAAGTGGGTCTTCTCCTCGGTTAATTAACTCTTGTTCCGTTAAGTTTTCTAAAGGACAACGACAACTTTTTAGCATTATAGGTATCTTACCGATATATATATCAAGCGTCTCTTCCGCTTCCTCCCTTTGAGTTCGTTCATCAATAGTAATGGGAGTCATTTCTAATATAATATCCGCAGCATAACTTAATTCTCGAATTCTAGCCTCAATAGGTGTGATTTCCATCGTGGCACCGTCAGCTTCCCTGACTTTAGGTACTCCCACCTTAATGCTCCCAAAACTTATCTTGAAGCCGGGAATATCAGGGACTACTTCATTCGATTCATCTACTATACTTTGCATCTCATCCTGAATAAAAATATTATACGAATCGAGATGTTGACGCACTAGACCCTTCTCATCAAATAAGCTTTTTAAAACGACCCATTTATCGTTATTAGATAATCTTTCAGCACTCAATTTTTGCCTAACCTATTTAATATTTATTTCAATAAAAGAGATTAATTACACTTTTTCTTTTTTGACATAACGATAATAATCTATGAACTTTACTGTTGTACGAGAATCTCGAACAATTTTAACAATATCACCTTCTTTTGCACCAATCGCAATTGCTACTGGATCTTTTTCAAACATTTGAGGTAAATCAGAAATATGTATTTTATATTTTTCTAACAAATTTTGCGACTCTTCTTTTGTTAGAAGATAATGTTTGGGAACCAGCTCATGAAGTAGAACATCTATCTTTCTTTTTTTAGTCAAAAAAAATCCTCTTTCCTTACTATATTTTTTAGAGGAATATTTGATTTGTAAAAAAATTTTCCATTTTTACTAAATATTTTTCTTGAATTTTATTATTAAAAATATTACTCTAATCTAATAAAGTTAGATCAAAAACCCAGTATCCAGATCTCTTACAAATTATCTTGATATCGAAAATCTCTGAAAAATTGCTAGTAATGTATTTTAATACAAATTCTGCACCCATTTTTTTTTTAATCACGAATTGAAATAGTCCTTTTGGCTTTAAAAAATAAGGAACCTCTTCACATATCTTTAGAAATTCTTTTCTACCATTGCGTAAAGGTGGGTTCATATATATTCCATCAAACTTTATGTTTTTATTTTTTATAGGTTCAAAATAGTTTCCTGAAAAAGTAATAACTTTATTTGCCCTATCCGATAAATTATATTTTATATTTTCCCTAGTGCACCAGATTGCTCTTTTATTTATATCGATTAGATAAACTGTGCTTTGGGGCGATATATATGCCAAAACAATCCCTATCACGCCATATCCGCACCCTAGATCTAGCAAAACGCTCTGTTTTTTTGGAACGGTCATGTGCTCAATAAAAACCTTAGTTCCTAAATCTATTTTTTTAAATGAAAAAACGCCTGTGATAGTTTTAAAAATAAATAAATGCTGTTTTAAACTTTCTGGAACGGAAAAAACTTTAATTTTTACATCTGGGAACTGAGTAGAATAATGTTGGTTCTTTTGCTTCATATTTTTATATTTTGCTAGTTTTTGTTTTTGATTATCTCGTTCCACCGAGGATAAATACCTCGTTCCATAAATATTTTATTAGTTCTAGCCACAATTCCAGATTTTGCCTTGTAGATCTTCATTGCATTCATTTTAGCAGTACCAAAACCAATTAGCTCTTTTTTAAGCGTCATGTAAACTATTTGCATGTTATTATTGATCCGTGCATCTACATAACACGTTCCAGCAGAAGCTAAATCTGCACCATGACATAAAGCATCAACAGCAGTATCTCTTACAAATATTTTTGGCAAATGTGATACCATTTTTTCCATAGGAGAAATTATTTTTCTCAAATAATAGTCATCACCTTCTTCACGGTATATAGAATATGCATCTTTTAGATTGTGAAGATTTACATGGCTTTTATCTTCTGTAAAAGGCCCTACTCTAGTTCGCCTTAACTCTAACATATGTGCTCCTGAACACAAAGCTTCTCCTATATCAAAACATAATTTTCGAATGTAAGTACCTGCTTCGCATCCGACCTTAAACAATACGTGATTCTTATTTACTTCAAGCACTTTAACATAATATATCTCTCTTATTCTCAGTTTTCGAACTACTGATGATTTTATAGGAGGCATTTGATAAATTTTACCCGTGAATATTGTAAATATTTTTTCAATTTTTTTTAATTTCTCTGGTGTGTGTAAATACATAACTCCTACATATTCTTTACCGGCATACAATAATGCCGACAAAACTCTTGTAGCTTTACCAAGCGCACACGGTAATATTCCAGTAACCTTTGGATCCAAGGTCCCTCCATGTCCCGCGTTGTCAATTTCTAAAATCTTGCGGGCCCAAGAGACTACTTCATGGCTTGTTGGGCCACTGGGTTTATTTAAATTTATAACACCATATTTTAAGAGGGTTTCTATGTCTCTTTTGTCTGGTTCACACCCATATTCTTCGTTAGTAGTGTCTTGGGATTTAATTATTAATTGTTCGGGTTCATCAGAAGGTAATTTAAATTCTATATCAACCATTTTTTTGATGTAAGAGAGCTTATTTGTTTTAGCGATCTATCTTAATATTTACCTTTAATGTATACTCAATTAATTATTTCATGCAAAACTTTTCTTTTAAAAATAAATTTTAACTCAACCTTAACAAAGAGTAAAATATTAGCGGGCCATGTGGGAATTTCGCACCCGATCTTTCCGAACGAGCATATCGAACCCACGACCTTCAGGTTAAAAGCCTGCTGCGCTACCTGCCTGCGCTAATGGCCCTGTGCTAATAGATTAATAATAAGATCAAATGTTCTAATTCTTGTTAAAAGTTTAAATTAAAGTAAAATTGTAATGGATAAAATCTATAATAATTTATAACTTTTTCTGTAGTCGTTTCTGTTCTATATTCCTTGAATGTTTTCATTAAGGTAAATTATTTAAAATGTTCATAACCTTGACTCTTTAATTCAATTCTTTTACCTTCTTTTAAAAAATAGATTTTTTCCTCAGAAATTACCTTTCCGATCTTGAACAATTTTCCACCCCTCGAATTGACGAATTTTTGAGCCGCTTTAAAATTTTTGGCATTGGTTGTAAATAGATGAATAAATTCTTCTCCTCCATTAAAGACTAATTCTTCTAACGAGATATCGTATTCTTTTGAATATTTTATTGAATCTTGATGAATTAGATTTTCATTAAATTCAATTTCAAACCCCATTTTAGGATTTGACAAAAGCAAATCTTTTAAAGATTTAGATAACCCATCAGAAGAATCAATACTCGCCGTTGCTAATTGTTTATCTGCCAAAATAATACCAGCCTTTCCTATATCGGTTGGTTCTAATACACTTTTGATAGCTCTACTATACTTAGGAAAATCCTCTATTTTCTCTTTTCTATTTAAAATTATGTCAAATCCTACACCAGTTAAACCAAATTTATTGTTTATTAAAACTAAATCTTCTGGTTTTAAACCTTTTCGATAAATTATTTTTTTTGGATCCTTAAAGCCAAATACAGTAGGATTTATAATTATTTCTTTAGATTTGTTAATATCTCCTCCCAGATAATTAATATTCCACAATTTCACATAATCGATAATTCCTTCAATCAAACATTTAAAATCTATAACTTTTAAATTTCCAGGAAGTCCTAGAGAAATAATGATACCTTGGGGTTTTACGCCCTTAACAACAAGATCACTTATATTCATAAGAACAGATTTTCTTCCCATCTGATAAAAGGACATTTGTTCTGGAGCATCAGTTGTAGCATTGAACATGTCTGAGTTAAGAACAATATCCTTTAGGTTGTTTTCCTCTATAATCTTAAAAAAAAAAGAATCATCTCTAATTAATTTCCTTCCAGTTTTTTCAAAAATTAATTCTTCTATAATTCTTATTAATGTTATTTCTCCTATTGAACTAATATGATCGTTATTCATTAGTAAAATTTTATAATTTTCTTATATTTATATTTAATATAAAAAATATTTCGCCTTTGTGGCTTAGTCGTAGAGCGACTGATTCGTAAAATCAACTGGTTCGAATCATCAGTAGGCCGGGGGTTCAACTCCCCCCAGAGGCTCTATTTACACATCCTCCATTACTATAAACTTTTTTATTATTTGTAAAGCAAGCATCTTAAAAGCATCATTTACGTTTTCTCCTGTTTTAGCTGAAGTTTCTATATATGATAACTTTAATTCTTGGGCTAGCGATTCCCCCTCTTCAGTAGAAACCACTCTATCCTTTTCTAAATCTATTTTATTTCCAACTAAAATAAGCGAAATGCTAGGAGACGCTTTTTTAATTTCATTGTACCAATTTTTAGTGATACTTTCAAATGATGTTCGATTTGTTACATCATAAACTAAAATTCCTGCTTCTGCATTAGCTAAATACGATTGTCTAACGCGTTTAAATTGAGCTTGCCCTGCTAAATCCCATATTACAAACTTTACCGTACTTTCAAGCCCTTCAAATGAACATTTCTTTTTCATAATTGAAGTTCCTATCGTAGATTTATAATCAGTGGCAAAACTATTTTCAACATATCTGTGTACCATACTTGTTTTACCAACTGCGCCATCTCCACCAAGGATTAATTTAAAAGCATATTCTCCAGATTTTATATTCATTTTTTGAAGTTTATCCACTTTTCGTTGAATTTGTTTTATATCTTGTTCAGAAATTAATTTTGGAATAACGGGACTTACTGTTCTTCCGTCGAAAATACGGGCAATCTTTTCAGATGCTAAATAAGCGTAAGGAAAAACGGGATCTACGCCAGCGATTGCGTCTAAAACTGTAACAAGAATAGCTTCTGGTCCAGCTTCACAAAAAATGAATCTATAATCTTCAGTGTCAAAAGTCCCCGTTCCAAAGGATCCTGAACTGAATTCTTCGGTAATTCTAGTTAATACCGGTTCTACTAAAGCGCTTACACCACTAATAATTTCTTCATCTATCGAATTTTCTGAAGAACCTATTAAAGAATCCATAACTAATCCGTCTCTATTTACTACTAAAACTGCGATTAATTCATTATCAAGGCTTTGTCTATACCATTGGAGCAATGCCGCTAATTTTTTTGTGTCAACTGACAATATTTCCCAATTTCTCCTTTTTGATAAATCAAATTTTAAATAAACAAATTACATAAAAATAGTTAAAGCTTATGAATAAAAATTTTATTAAAAACAAAGCTCTTCATTTAATTGTTAATTTAATTTGTTACGACTAGAAACCTATTAGTTTTATAATTAAATCAGTAGAGAAAGTAAATAATAAAATTTTTTAATATTTCTACTCTTTAATGCTATTAAGTTATAGAAAATTAAAGTAAAAAATTCTCTGATTTTATTTAAAAACTTTGCAGGAGTTGCCAAGCCTGGTCAACGGTGCTAGACCGAGGCTCTAGTCTCATAGGAGTTCGAGGGTTCGAATCCCTCCTCCTGCATTACATTTTAAGTGAATCCACTTATTAGATAAAAAGTTAATTGAAATTCTTAAAATTATAAAACATATATTAAAAAGTTGACAAGTATTGCAAAATTTATGAATCCTGTTTTAAGCCCAAAACTAGATCATATTAAAGCACCAACAGATCATATTAAAGCACCAATGGATCATGTCAAATCTTTAGCTTTTAATAGATCGGCTTCTTCTGTGGAAGAAACAAAAGCAGTTTTGTACATTCAAAATGAGTTATATAAGGAGAATATAGAATCTCGAAAGGAGTATTTTTCTTTTCCTGGAGCCAAATGGTTTTTCATGAGATTAACCTATATTATCGTGTTATGTTATCTGGTATTTTTTCGATTATACTTAGTTATATTAGCCTATTTCTCTTTAAAGTATCTTTTTCAAAGGTTTCGAGATTATTCCTTAGTAGGAAAGGAGGATTCAAAAAATTTAGTAGCAAGAATCAAGGCTAGGAAGAAAAATCAAAATCGAGCAGTGGTAATTTTATCTGCTCATTATGACACCTTTTCATCCAATCTCCCCTATGGATTACAGAAAATACTCTTCTTTTTGTTTAAAATTATTATTTTACCATATATTATTTTCGTTTTTGTTATCGCAAATATTATTATATTTGGTGAAAAAACAGAAGAAGCCATTCAATTAATAATTTTATTTACATTAATTGAATATGTTATAACTGTTGCAATATTTTTCCTTGTTTATGATAATAACAAATCCAAAGGATCGATTGATAATGCCAGTGGAGTTTCTATTTTAATTGAACTTATAAAATTATTTAAAAAAAACCCTCTTGAAAATTATGATATAATTTTTTTATGGAGTGGTGCTGAAGAATGGGGTTTGAAAGGATCTAAAAGTTTTTGTAAAAGGCATCGTAGATATTTAAGTAAAAAATATGATTTAGATAGATCTTATAATATTAATATAGATATGGTCGGGACTTATATAGGACTTATTAACAAGAATTCAACACGTTTTAAAAGCCAGAAGGGGATTTTTAATTTAAACAAAATGCTTGAAGAAACAGCAATCGAATTGAATGTACCATTAATCAAATATAAAAAAATATTAGAGCCTAAAACAGATCACTTATCATTTCGATCTTTTGCTAAAAAAACTAAATCTTCATTTCAAGTAGCTTGCTTTCAATCAGATAAGGATTCTAAATTCATCCATTCATCCAAGGATACTCCCGACAAATGCTCTTCTCAAAAATTGAATGGGTGTTTGGATATTTGTTATACTACAATAAGATCAATTGATTTAATGAATTCCTATTCAGAAGAAATTCGATAACTGTTGTTGCTTAATTTTAGGATTATTGGTAAGGCCTTCAACATATTGTTCTATTAGTTCCATTCGTTGAACTGTATAATGATCTAAATTAAAACTACTACAAAGTTTTTTAGCTCTAGGGATATATTTTTCTATACCTCCTCGATTAACAGTCAATATGACTTTATTTCCGCATTTTGGACACTTTCCTGCATTGGAAAGTGGAGGTCGTCTAAATTTTGTGTTACATTTTACACATCTAAAGCTCTGTAGAGCAAATTTTCTTAAATTTCCTAATATGTCTGGAGTGAAGTGTGAAGATAAAATCTTCTCAGCGACATTTTTATCATTGACCGCTTGAATGATCTTTGCGAGGTGCAATTGGGCGTCAATTTTTTCTTCCATTGATTCATGAGTTTTGTATGATGTGATCGTGGGCCCCTCATTAATGTCCTTTGTTGGTATATTGAAACCAATATTTTCATATTGGTTTAAACTTCCTAAGCGACTTATAACTAAATTCATTTTTTCTTCTATTTCTGATGGCATACTAAATTTTTGGGTTGCTATATAAAACTCTAAAGGATACTTAAAAAGAGTATCAATATTATGAGCCTCACCATCAATTTCATTTGGGTCCAATATTGAAGAAATAACTAAAGTAGCGTCCATTCTACCTCCTATTTTACTTGGTAAGTAATATCTCGAAAAATTTAATAATGGATCCAAAAGTAGCATAATGCCATCTTCGTCACCATCGCAGTTGCGTCGTTTTGCGGCGTGCCAAAAGGGATGGGCGTAAATAGATCGTGCCACTGTAAAACCAATGATCCTACCTACAATTCCCGCACTAGTATGAGGGGCGAGCCCTACTACTGAATGCCCAATAAGATCTTCTCTCCTTAGGACATTAAAGAACCTGTTCATACCATAAAACAATTCCAATTCGTCATCTAAAAATTTAGCAAGTTTTATGAAATAGTTTGCGCAATCTTCAGAGAGCAGAACATCTTGAACTTTAAGTTCTAAAATCTGATTTGTATCAATTAAATCTTTCCCTTTATAGTCTTTTTTATATCCTAATTTTTTTAAACGGTTAATTGATGTTTTTATTTCTTTTGGTTTAAAATGCGTTAATGGAATATCAGTAGCATCGTAGCGAATTTCAGCAGTTTTGTACACAAGTAAATCATTTTTAGCTCGAAGAATTCCTTTTTCAAGGGGTTCTGGAACTTTAAATTTATTAGTTAATCCAAAAATACCTTTAAATTTATTTGGTAATGTTGTTTTCAATTGACTTACTACAGATTTGGCGTAATCTCTTATGTTAAAACCAGCTTCTGCAGAAAACCTTAATTCATTACCGCATTTAGGGCATTTTTCTTCATTTAAGGGATATAATTTTTTATTACAGTTGAGACATATTTTCTGAAATTCGGTATGTGTTCTGCATTTAGGACAAAGATTAAAGGGAGTGACTGTTCCGCAATTGGGGCATCTTTTTCTACAAAGGTCAATTTTCACTTTTCCAAACTCAATTGCTTTTTCGACTAACCTCGTGTTTCCAACTTTATCGCTAAGAGGAAATAAAGTATGGACACCTTTCATGCTTTTTCTTTCTGATTTTTCAGGTCGGCCCATACGAGTGCCCATGAAAAAGGGTGCCCTATTTCTAATAACTATAGAGGAGACTTTAGAGAAATAGGAGAAAAAATCATCGTTTTTACCTATATCAGCGATTTTTTTATCCTCTAAATTGAAAATTGCTATATAAATTTCAGTTGTATTCTTATTTAGAACGATGTTACCTCCTTTAATAGTATGAAGAATAAATGCTTTTTCTAAAATCTGTTTCAATCCCTCATCGTTTTTTAATTCGATTGTTTTATTGATTTCATCAAATCCATTAATTAAAGCTTCCCTTAGAACTTGTAACTCGTTTATTGAGAGATTTCCCCAAAAATCAGTATAAAGTGGATGCAACGGTATATTATAGTTTTTTGCTAGAGCTAAAGCTTCTTTAACAGAGGGAATATTTTTAAATGGGTTTTTTACAAACTCATATATCTCCGAATTAAAATTCCCTTCAACTCTTATTGCTTTCTCTAACTCTACCGCCCACCATTCTTCTACATAACCCGATGGAACCAATCTATGGTTGTTTTCGGCGAATTCTCCAAAACCAAAGAGAATATCACCTAAAAATAAGATTTTTTCAATATTTGGAAACGCTTCTTTTGCTATTTTTACATTTGAAATCCTAATTACATTTCCATTTTTAAGCTTTACGATCGGGGGCTCTATAGAACTAACAGGGCATATACTAGCACTTTTTCCCGGTCTCTCAATTCTCAATTGTGTTCCAATTGCTATAAAATTATCTAACAGCACCATTGTTGCGGGATGTATACCCGCAGCAGCTAATCCTGTATTACGAGATCTCCCATATCGAATTCTATGCCCCCCAATTTTAGAAGGATGGCTAAATACAGCTCTTCCAGCGATAATTTCAGAAACATATTTTGAATTAGGTGGAATTATGAAATTTTCTTCTTTATTTTTTTTGTCTAACTTTTCTGTTTTCTCATCCCTTTGAGATATCTTTTTTAATTTTGCTAACCAATCCCAGCCTTCTAATTTCATATTTTTTGCTATTTTTAAGAGTTTTGGTGCCTTAAGAAGTATCCCATCATTTAAAACTAAACAAGCACCCCCCCTTATATTATTCGTTTCTATTCTAGGTAATTTTCGAAAAGCAGAGACCTCTTCAGTTTCCGTGGGATCCCCATTAATTTCCACAGGTAAATGTTCTACAGCAAATCGTATTTCATCATTTGAGGAAGGATATTGCAAATGAACTCTTCTATCATAAAGCTTAACTTCTTCAACATATCTCCCAATTTCTCCCTCAGTCGCTTCATATTTTGGAATATTTGTTTTTTTTCTTACATAATCTGCGATTAATACACATAACGCAGCTGTTGTTCCTCCTGCAGCTCTAATAGGACCAGAAAAATATAACGATAAATATTTGTTATGTTGGCGATCTTCTCGAATTAAAATTTTAGATATCCCCTCAAGCGGAGCGCTAACGACTCCCATCGTTTTTATAGCGAGACCAACTCGAATGGCTCTCTCAACCCTAGCCTCTAATGATATAATCGTCCCTATTTTCTGGTCAAGGATGTCAGAAACTACTTGAAACACTATCTCATCGTCCGTTTTACCTTTTTCTTTTAAAATCCTTATTACTTTAGCTACACCTTCTGGTCCTACGAGTTTCTCAACTCTCCCTGCCAAATCCTTAGCTTGAGGCGACTCTACGAAAAGCTCAGGATCTAACCCTTTTTGACGAGCAATATCTGCAATCTCGTAACATTTATCTACACCATTTTGTATTTGTGAAAAATACGCTTCCATTTCCTTACTCATTTCTACCATAAAATAAATACACCTTAAAATTATCTTAATAATCTCAATGCAGAAATATGGGATATATTAATCTAAATATTCACTTTCAAAATAAATTATTTTATTAATAGGCTGATTGAATTATGTTATTTTAATTTGAAGAGATTACTAATTTATAATGATATTATGAGAATTAATACAGCCTCCTAATATTTAAAAAAAAATATGTTTTTTCTTTAATAACAAACATTTTAACTTAATCTCATTATAATTATAATAATTCTATTTTGGAAGAAAAGGATTTGAAAAACGAAATATCTGAGCAGAAACGGGTTATCCTGGATAAATTGGTAAACTCGGGAATCAATATTACTCCTACGGTATTAGATTGGATAGTAAATCTTGAATATCCAATGAAAAACTTAAATATTATTATTAAAGAAACTAGTTTTATCCCAACTTTTAAAAATCATTTAACAGAAACCATTTTGAAAGAAATTTCAAACGAAGAAATACAAAGGGCGTTAAAGCGAATAATCTCCAGATCTAATTCGCTCTCTATGGATGTGAAATCCATAAACACTAAAGATGCTTTCAAATCGTCAAGAAAAACAGCTACTAAATTGTTTAACGACGAAGTTCCATCAATATCCTCTGAATCCTTGACCAAAACTGCGAAATCTGAAGATCAAACTCAGTCAACTCCAATACATACTCAATTAGTTAAAATACCCGCAAAGAAGAAATTTAAAACCAAAACCCACGAATCCACCAAATCAACTTTTATTTTTAAACCAGTAGCAAAGGATTATGATTTTATTTTCGAAATTTTAAAAGATCCAACTGGTAAAATGCACACGAATGGAAAGTACGACGAATTTTACGAATTAACGCTCGATAAATTTAACCAACTTCGAAAACTCATTAGAAGAAGACCAGAAGTAAATTCAGCAACTAATATTAACAATATTTTTAGATTGTCGAATAGCGTCGAAATCTCTACAATTGGTTTAGTAAATAACATTCATTTAACAAAAAAGGGGAATTATTTATTAACTTTGGAGGATTTAACAGGTACAATTAGTGTTTTAATTCAAAATAACTCTGATAACTTGGATTATATCAAAATTATTGAAAGAACTATCAAAGATCAGATGTTGTTCGTTAAGGGAACCTTTAATCCTGGTGAAAAAGGTAGAAGAGGGATAATTTTTGCCAACTCCATTTCAAAAATCGATATTCCAACTGATTTTCGACCAAATACTTCTCCAGATCCTTTATCCATCGCGTTAATTTCGGATATTCATATCGGTAGTAAAGAATTTGAAGAAGGGTTATTTAAAAAATTTCTAGATTTTTTAAACGGTAAAAGTAACAACAAACACTTAAGAGATATTGCGGGAAGGATAAAGTACCTCGTTATTAACGGTGATTTGGTTGATGGCATCGGAATTTATCCAAACCAAGAAAAAGATTTGATTATAACGGATATATATAAACAGTTTAAAAAAGCTTCAGATTTACTTTCAGAAATTCCGGATTACATTAAAATCTTTTATGTATCCGGAAATCACGAACCCGTAAGAAACGCATTACCTCTACCAGCGGTACCAAAAAAATATTGTGAAGATTTAATTAATTTGGGAATAAAATGCTTGGGCAACCCCTCTTTAATAAAAACTCATAACGTTAATACTCTTATATATCATGGGGAGAGTATGCATGACATGAATATGTTAATCCACGATTTAGACATCAATAACCCTATTGAAACCATGAAAGAATTTCTTATTTGTAGACATCTCGCGCCAACTTTTGGTGAAAAAACCCAATTAGCGCCTATAAACAAGGATTTTCTTTTATTAGATAAGATTCCTGACATTTTTCATACAGGTCATGTACATATTAACGGGACTGGAAAATATAGAAATGTGACTTTGGTTAATTCAGGATGCTTTCAAGCTCAAACTGATTATATGAAAAGTTTTGGAATAACACCTACTCCGGGGATTGTGCCGATTGTTGAATTAGACACATTAAACTTCTTTCCATTAGATTTTAATAAAATTGATTAAACTTAAAAAAAATGAAATAGGTCGTATTAAGTGAACTTTGCAATCCCAAGAAATAACAATTCAGAGATGGTTTTATATATTTGGAAAATTATTGAACTCCCCTCGATATCTCTAAGTGACTTACTATACCAACTATCGTTTGAATTATTCCTTTTTTCCCCTAATGAAGCAAGTCAATTCATACAAAAAGTTGTTGACAGCAAGTTTCTAATAGAAGTCCCTAATAATACGTTTAAATTATCACACAATTTAGAACAAAAATTAAAGAATTGGCACCTAAAAAGAAAAGCTCTAATTTTAGAAAAAAAAGAATCATCCAAAAAGGAAACACAAGAAATAGATAACTTTGATAAAAACAATGTAAATAAGTTTAATACCCTATTAAAAGCGTTTTTAGATAAAGGAACTATAAACAGAGCAGTCACCGTATCAGATAGCGCGTTTAATATAATTAAGTTCGATCCTAAGAGTAAGATCATTAAAGCTGAAGTTAAAGGCTCTAGTGATGTTCCATATCATATTGAAATATCTATAAATGATAAATTCATTAAGCATAATTGCCATGATTTCCAAACTAATAGAGCTAAAAACAAAAGATTCTGTAAACATTTAGCTAAGTTATTTTTACTTTTAAAGAATAAAAATGAAAAATCAGCTTCATTTTTTCTTGAAAGCATTACTAATGAAATTAATAATTGGGATTTTTTAAGCTAAATTAACTTTTTAAAAACAATATTCTTTACTTTGACTTTATCAGTTTGAAGTAAAATAGGTTTGTAATTTAACAATTTATAATCCTGTATTTTCTTAATTTGAGATAAAACTCGTTCTACTAACTCACTTTCTATATCGAGATTTATTATTTTAGTGCGCCCATAATGCCCCATAGACCTCGTGTTGGCAGTAATTAAGCCTGATAATGCTAACTCATTAATATAATCACTTATTCTTCTATGAGTTAATTGTTTCACGCCCGGAATTTTATTTGTAAGTTCTGAATGAACTTCGTAAATGTCTCCCGAAGTAATTATATGTTCTCGGGTATACTTAGATAATAAATAAATAGCTGTTAACGTTAATTGAGCTTGAAGTGGCATTGATAGCATATATTCAACGATGTGATCCTTATCGATATCTTTTTGGGCATTTTCTACATGTTTTTCCAAAACTTTTTTATTTTGCTTTCTTTCTGCAATCTCTCCTGCTTTTCTTAGTAATTGTAGCGCTTTTCTTGCATCTCCATGTTCCCTTGCAGCGAGCCCTGCACACAACTTTATTACCCCTTCTTCGATAATACCTTCATGAAATGCAATTTTAGCTCTTAGTTTTAGAATATCTGCCAATTCATTTGCATTATAAGGGTGAAAAACGATCGGTTCTTCTTCATCCAAATTCGATGTAACTCTTGAATCTAAATACTCCATAAACTTTAGTTTGTTAGAAATTCCAATAACACTTGTTCTACATAAATCTAAGCTTTCGTTAAGTCTAGTTAAAGTATAAAGAATTTCATTTCCTCCCTTTTTCTCTATTAAGATATCGATTTCATCTAAAACAAGAAAACACACGCTATTGCTAACTTTCTGATCCAATAAACCAAGCAATTTTTTAAGAATAACATCTTTCGGCAAACCCGTCGCTGGGATTCTTTCTCTTCCAACAATTGTGTTATAGATATGAGCTAGAATTCTATAAGGCGTTGAAACTACAGTACAATTGATATATATCCACCATGGGGGATTGTTGGTACAGTGTTGAGCTAATTTTTGTGAAACATAACGAACAGTGGCAGTTTTGCCCGTTCCAGTCATCCCATAACATAAGAAATTGGGTGGAACATCCCCTTTTAAAGCGCAAGCAGTTATACCCGCAATCTTTTCAATCTCAGAATTACGATGTGGTAATTCATCAGGAATGAACGAAGGTTCGAGAGCTTCGCGCTTCCTAAAAAGATTTGGCCCTTTTAAGTAGTTTCGATAAAATTTATCAATGTTAAAAGAATAATTGTTATTATCGTTTTGATTCGTCAACATTTAATCACACCTCTATATAGTTTCCACTCGAAACATCGCATAATAAAATATTTCGATTCCACATTATTTAAACTTAATTATTAATCGAAAAATTATTGATAAATTGTTAAAGCTTTAATACATTTTTCTCGTTTTATTCGATTTGCAACAATCTAATCAATAATTTATAATATTATTGTCGGAACTTTAAAAGATAATTATTTAAGGAGCAATATTATTAAGGGTTTAGTATATTCGATTATAATTACCAAAATTTAATTTTAATTAAAAATTATTCAATCTAATTTTTTTATTTGTAGGAATGATAATGTCAACACATAGTGATAAGACAGACAACAAGAGAAGAAATATAAAATTTGCAATACTATTAACTGTAATTTTTCTGAGCTTACTCTTTTTAAACTTTTTAATTATTTCTGTATTATTTACATGGTCCGATTGGGTGGCGACTCTTATTTTTGCCATGCTTTTTATTGTACCCGCGTATTTTTCGAATGCTGGAATGGTCATCGTTGGTGGCGGAAAACCTTTAGATCGTGGAAAAAATTGGCGTGATGGACGACGAATTCTAGGAGATCATAAAACCATTTCTGGACTCGTTAAAGGACCGTTATTCATTGGTATTCCATTAAGTTGCGCATTGTTCTTGCTATTTATAGTATTATGGCCCGCTATACAACAGATCCCAATAACGGGAGCAACATTGGGGATTTATAAATTGTATTCTGATATATTAATATATCAATATTATTTTATAGGTGGACCTTTTCCAATAGGTATATTGATGCTGGGCTTTAGAATAGTTTTTTGCTCCTACGGTGCCGCATTTGGAGACTTAGCGGGATCATTTCTCAAGAGAAGATTTAATATAAAGAGTGGCGCACCTTTTTGGGTTGTAGATCAATTAGATTTTGCTGTAGGGGCTATTGTTTTTGCCTCAATACCTGCTCTATTTTTTCCAGGTTTTTATTTTATCCCAGACATCAATATTATAATTTTTCTTCTAATTCTAACTCCATCTGTTAGCTTGATTGCTAATACAATTGCTTATCTAACAAAATTAAAAGATGTTCCATGGTAATTCTATTTACATCTTAACTACTTCACATTTTATTCTTACTGGAAATTTTTGATATTCCGCAAACTTAATCTGAGTATCGAAGATTTCGTTCACAGCTTTAATATAATCGCCATTAGAACCTACTGCAATTCCTCGTTCTTCGTAAGAGAGAAAACCAACTATAATTATAATTTGTCTTGTACGAGTATTTCTATCTATTCTTATGCTATGAATATAAGGATCTGGGAAAAAACCGAAAATTAAGTTAACTAAAACTACTTCTTCCCGAACAAGCACAATTCTTCTGTGCTGAAATTTCTTTCGAAGATATGGCAATTTCAGTTTCGCTTCAAAATAATTTTCGTTATCAAGGAAGAAAAACATAATATCTTTAACGATAATAATGTTTTGGGGAAAAACCTTCGTGATATCGTGGAATAAGTGAAAAAGTAAAAGCTCTTTGTTAGAAAATATTTTTTTCATATCCAATTTTTGATAAAGAAGTAAATTATCAATAAACATACTTTGAATTGTACTCAACATATAATTACAATTTCAGACCTATTATTTTAAACTCATAGGAAAAATAAATCAAACAACAAAAGGTTTAATTTTAAACGAGACTATTTATAGTAAATCTATTCTGAAAATAATGCGATTCGTATGAAAAAAGCTGGATTTGAGTTTAGAGACCATACTGCTGATGTCCAGGTAAGAAGTTGGGGGCCATCATTAGAAGAAGCCTTTTCGCAAACAGCTTATAGTTTAATGGCGACTATAACGCCAAACTTAAAAAAAATAACTCCTAAAATCGAAAAAAAAATAATAATTAAAGCTGAGGATAAAGAAGCTCTTTTATTTGATTTTCTTTCTGAATTTTTGTACATTTTTGATGTAGATGAGCTTGTTTTTAGTCAAATCTATGTAAGTAAAATTGAAAAATTCAACAATAATTACAAGTTGCAAGCTACTCTAAAAGGTGAAAAATTCGATTTGAATAAACACGAAATAGGAATTGAAGTTAAGGCTATAACTTATTCCTTCCTAAATATTGAAGAAAAACACGCAAGCACTATAATTGATATAGTATTTGATATTTAACTTATCAATTTTATTCTATTCATATAAATATAATAAAAAATTAACCTTTTACAACCCCTATTGGAACTAACCTTACAATTTTTTCTACGATTCCAAGATCGTGACTTACTTGCACTACTTGATCTATATCTTTATATGCCCCTGGAGCTTCCTCAGCAATTATTTTAGGTGAAGCCGCTTTTACAAATATTCCTCTATTTTTTAAATCTTCTTTGACTTTAGAACCCCAATACATTTTCGTAGCTTTAGATCTTGACATTACTCTACCAGATCCATGAGCCGTGGATCCAAAAGAAAGGTCCATCGCTTTTGGCCTTCCAACGCATAAGTAGGAAGCCGATCCCATAGTACCAGGAATCAAAGCGGGTTGACCAATAGATTTATAGTCTTGCGGTAGATCTCGATGTCCTGGTGGAAAAGCTCTGGTTGCTCCTTTCCTATGAATGTTTAATTTCATTTTTTTGCCATTAACGTCGTGTTCCTCTATTTTTAAAATATTATGACATACACCATAAACTAATTTAAAGTCTAGCTCGTCTAAACTCTTTCTAAGATAATCTTGAAAAGATTGTCTTAACCAATGGGTAATTAATTGACGGTTGTTGAACCCAAAATTTGCAGCACACGCCATACTACTTAAGTAATTTTTAGCTTCGGGAGTATCAGCTGGCACACACGCTAATTCTCGATCAGGAACTTTAATATCGTATTTTTTCATTGCTTGTTCGACATTTCGTAAAGAGTCGGTGCATACTTGATGACCAAGAGCTCGCGAACCTGTATGAACCATAATTGTTATTTGATCCTTATCAAAAATTCCTAATGTTTTTGCGATAGAATCATTGTAGATTTTATCAACTTTCTGAATTTCTATAAAATGATTACCACTTCCTAAAGAACCAAGCTGCTTTAATCCCCTCTGTTTAGCTCTCTGGGAAACCAAATCTGAATTAGCATCCTTTAAAAAACCGTTTTCTTCGCAATGCACTAAATCCTCTTCGATCGCATAACCATTTTCTAAAGCCCAATTCAAACCATTATCTAATACATTATCTAAATCTGAATAACTTATATTTAATTTACCTTTACTTCCTAAACCTGATGGAATATTCTTAAAAATAACATTTAATAAACTGGGAATTGAGCTATTTATGTCTTTAAGGTTTAATGATGTTTTCAACAAATTTACGCCGCAATTTATGTCGTACCCTACTCCCCCAGGCGAAATCATACCCGATTCAGCGTCAGTTCCAGCAACGCCCCCTATACAAAATCCATACCCCTGATGAGCATCGGAGAGCGCAATCGCATGCTTCTGAATTCCTGGAAGACATGCAACGTTGCTAATCTGATCAAGCGTTCTGTCGTTCTTGATCTTTTCCAATATGTACTCGTTCGCGTAAATATGAACCGGCACTTTCATTTGAAACTTCGCGATTTTGCCTTCTACACGCGCCATCAATGTTTTCGGTTCTATCTCATAAGTATTTTCTGCTATTTTTTTTATATTCATATTCTTCAAAATTTTTTTAAACTCATAAAATTTTAGGTAGTTTAAACCATTTGATTATTTATAAAAAGAGGGCAATTTCAATGAAAGTCTAATCTTAAATTTCTTTATAGGTTTTCGTAGAAAACAATAGCTCTATGTATGAACAAATATCCCTGCAGATAATCCAAAATTATCAGAATTTTTTATACATAAATTATAGATGGCTATCGGTTCACATTCAATGATTTCAATATCAATTATTTTATGATTAACTATTTTATGTCCCCTAGTTATATGACCTGATAATCCTCTCTGTGAACCAAAGACTTCATCGCAAAAAGGACAAGGAAAATTTCCAATTTCTCGAACCTCGTGGTCTGGATTTTTGGGACAGAATCTTACATGAGTACTCAGACCCCCTTTTCCCTTGCACAATCTTCCACAAAAAGGGCATGGCACAGGATCGTTATGTATCTCTGCATAATGTTTCTTTAATTCGCTTGCCCCACATATTATTTCTCCACATACATGGCAGATCATCTTTCCACTTTTTGCCTTTTCTGATTGAGCCTTCCGTCCTTCTTCACTCCTTACATATTTAATAGAACCTTTTTGAAAATTCGCCATCCTTTTTTCCCAAATTTCGGGATGTTCGTCTTTATAATGTTGATCCATCTCTTTTCTTCCGAAATATACTTGATCGCACTCTTGACACTTCATCTTGCCATGTTTTCCAATTTCGGACGATTTTTTTCTCCCCTTTTCACTTTTATTGTATTCGATCAAATACTTCTTTCCTCTCTGTCCCGCACCCCTAGTCATTTTATAAAATTCTTCTGACTTTAAATATCCACTAATGTTTTTTGAAGCTCTTTTGGAATGTCTTTCCTGAAACTCAGGATTTAGATGTAATTTTCTCATATTCTCTGAGGCAATTTCAGAATGTAGTCTAAAATGCTCAGAATGAGTTTTTCTATCTATATTTGTAGGATTATTATTGTACTTATTAAAATCGCAATGATGCCTAAAATTTCCTTTTTTTCTACTATATATCAAATTCCGAAGATTATAATTATCTGCTAATGAATGAACAAAATTAAATAATCCTGAAGTGGGATTAAAAACTACAAGATATTCATTTAAATTCTTATGTCGTTTATAATCCTCTTTGCCTTTAGGCACATTTTTCGCATAATCAAATATTAGGGGCATTAATGATTGACCATTATGTAGACTAACTGTTTCAAAAATCATGTTATCTTTGGCAATGAATAAACAATTTGGGCTACATACTACCGATTCAAAATTGTCTAATGTAATTTTTATTACCTTTGACGATATCCCAACTTCTACAAGTTTTTCTATTTTAGCAATAACTATATTTGAACATCCATCCAAAGAAAAACAGAAATTTTCAACCCCAGCATTATATTCTGCTATCAACTCTAAAATTGTTATATTACGACTATCGGCTAAGGAAATTGCCGTATCTCCTGTTATACCGGATGGCAGTTTTGTTTTCTCACACCTATTTTGACTCATATTATGTTCTCCTCACTTATAATTTGATTTACAGCTATGAGAAATAGAAATTCCTTTTTATAACATATATTAGAAATCTTTCTATCTTTTTGACTAATAATTTTTTAATTTTCATATTAAATTTTAACCTTGGAAATTTTTTTTCCCTATTATTATTTTTATCATAATCTTTTTAAATATGTAGAAAAAATCTAAACTCGAAGATCTATCTAATAAAATGGAATAATATCCTTATAAATTCTTACATTTTTCATTTTAACGATTTTTTCTTTATAAATACCTTAAAATGTTCATTTAACATTTCGTATATAAACTTTGCGTAGAATCTATAAAGATATATGTCTTATGAATACCTTACATTTTACTTTACTCTTTTTTTTTTTTGCAAAAATCTATTAAAATCGTAAAAATGTGTTTTTAACTTTTTCCCAACAAATATAAAATGATTTTATAAATTACAAAAAACTTAGAAAAAAAGTATTTCCTGCTATTTCTAGAATTTTTCAAGGAATTGAAAAAGTTGGAAGTGTTTTTTGTTTTCATTTTAAAACCGAAATGAAATAGATTACATTTTGTTAAATTGTAAGCTCTATTTAATTATATTAGAATATTTTTTTGAACTACTCATTTTAAAAAAGAAAAGAAAATATGTGATGTTCTTATAATAAACATCTAATTATGGGCCTATACCGTTCTGACCAGGCATTGTTTCTCACTCAATTTGTTAATTTAAATGTTTTTGACTTATTCTTTTTAATTTGGAGCCAAAATGGATGTTTTATGTTTAATTTTTTCAAGCTTATTTATTAATTTGACAAAATTTATTTAAACTCCTAAAAAAGTAAAAAGTGATTAGCATAAAATAAACAACTCATGCTTTTAGGGATTTTTAGATAAAATTTTTTATCAATGTAGGCCAAAACAATTCTAAATACTTTACATCATCAATATACAATGAAGTGTCATAGTAAATCTGAAGGTAAAATTGGATTAACGAGAAGATATCGAAAATCTTTAATTGAAGGAAGCTCTCCGTACTTGTGTTTTATGAGATTGCTTCCAAGGTTATACATAAAAGCGTTTTTTGAATAAACTGGGTCAGAGAGTTTTTTAAGTTGAACTTTTATGTTTTCTTTATTAACAATTTCAAAATTTGTTCCATATCGGATTAATTCCTCATCTTTATATTTATCAATAAGCGCATGATATGCAAAACTATACCAAAAAAGCGTTAATTTTCTTTTTACTTTGTTTTGTGCCATCATTATTTCAAGAGAATCTTCGTTTGATGAATCTGGGCAAAATTCTCGTAAACTAATTTCTACTGCTTCCCGATTTGAAAAGAGCACTTCTACTGCTAATTCTGCGATCCCTTCTGAGAGTATTAATTTAGGGCTATGTAGCAGTAGTATTGAGTGCTCAAATTGATCTAATTCGCGATATAACACTCTTTCTTTGATAGCAAATTCTGTGTGGTGTCCAGGATAGGCTTCATGTGCGGCAGCATACAAAAATGCGGTCCAATACATGTTATAATTCGGATTAACCTCTATTCGGGAGCAAAAATTACCCTTGTACCAATTGTAATAAGCCCATTTTACTTCATCGTTATTATTAACTAATTCTATAACAATTCGTTCTTTTTGAGGTAAGAAGTTAACAAATAACTCTTTAGTTCGCTCTCTCGTGATGTCGAGAGCTTTTTTAAATAATTCAAATACCTTACCCTCAGGAACAGTTCGTCGTACTCTTAAATCGCTCATTCGATTTTCTAAACTTCCAGGACCACCATACGCTGCGTTAAACTCTTCTTTTAAGTTATCTAATTCAGATTCTTTAATTGGTTGTAAGACTACATCATAAAGCCTTAAAAATTGTTCCTTAATAGGAATCTCGATACCGTTTAGGATTTCGATCGAAGTCCTCATCGCCGTGAACATTTTTTCTAAGTATAGCTCGCGTTTTTTATCGTAACCTTGTTTAAACAAATCTTTTTGTAAAGCTTTGCAATCAATTAAAAGTTTGTTTGGTGAAATTATTACCTCATTGTCAACGATTTTCCGAATTTTTTTTGGACCAATATAAAAATCTACATATCCCTTATTGTGTTTGTCAATACGATGTACTAAACACAGAAATCTTCTTCCAAAATCAGATAAATTCATTATTACATCCAGTAATTTTGTCTTTGTAAAAGTAAACTAAGTATTTATATTACTAATAAATATTTAAGTTTTTCAATAATTATTAAAAATTGTAGTTTAAAATGTGATGAACACTTTAAAAATAAATATAATTTCCTGAAATTAGATTAATAGAATAAATACTACTGCTTATTTAATATCGATAAACCTTAAAAGACCTAAGTCATCCAGATCGTCGATCATTACATCAATCTCTGATTGTGGCACTCCAGCTTCCTCCGCGATATCCGAAATTGTGTGAAATCCATCCGCTAAATGAGCAATTTTATATTGTTCCTTATTCAAGAAACCTTGTGCAATTACTTGGGGGGGAAGTCGCTTTGATGTCCACATCGGTTTCTGGTTCTGAGCGTCCCTTAAATCATCTTCTGACAACACTAATCCTTTTTTAGCGATCTGTTTCCGTGATTTTACGAAATCTTTCTCAAATATCTTCAAGATGGGGATTTTTAAAGCAACTTCTGCCACTTGACCGTTTTTTAGCATAGCATCCATAACATTTTCAAAGCCTCTGAACATCCTAACATCTCCCGACCAGTCCTTTAGGTTTCCAAACTTTCCCAGGAATTTATCGATAATCTCACTAAGAACTTTATGAGTGATTTTAGCATCATCATTTTTATCCGCTGCCGCTGTGCACAAGATTCCCTCCTTAAAAACAAGAAGGAGATAAAATATTTGCATATCAATGATTTTCAATTCGCCCGATCCTTTCGAGAATTCCACTGAAAAGTCTTTTAATGCTGTTAAAAAAC
The DNA here is from genome assembly GCA_018238625.1 of Promethearchaeota archaeon. GTDB lineage: Archaea > Asgardarchaeota > Lokiarchaeia > Sigyniarchaeales > SOKP01 > SOKP01. Next base: position 3,335 of record JABCSY010000013.1, on the reverse strand, counting down.
CAGATACTAAATCTTGATTAAACTCTATAGTCCCATACTTCCTATGGACTAAACAAATACCCGTAAAATTTGAAATAAGGTAAACATTATGAAGCAATTTCCCATCTCTCCTTTCTCTATTCTTTGAATGGGGCTATTCCCTTAAAGATAACATATTATAAAACAATAATTTTATAATATCGGGAGTAAGACCCAATATAATTACATCTTTTTTTAAATAATAATAAAAGTTCTACTATTTAAAATTTCATTTAAGTTTTATTTAATAATTTAAATTTATCTTTCAAGGTTATTTTATTACTACTTCTTTAAATCTTTTTGTTGATCTATTTAACTGGTTTTTCTTGGTTTTAATAGTTCCAATAGATTCCACAGATTTTTCATTTAGAATTTCTCTTGATGTTTCATCATAAATCGCACATTTAGCTAAGTGGACAGATTCCATAAAGTCATCAAATAATTCATTTTCGTATCCCATAAACCTAGTAAAGCTTTTAGGATCTAGAATAAAAACATTTTCATGAAATAATGTATCATCATTTAACATACGAGATTCTCTAGCGTTAACAGGAACCAAGAATAGAGCTTTATTTTCATCTTGGTAGTTTCTTGTACTATGATCAAGTGCTGCTCTGTCTGAATTACTTAGATAATAATCAACATTAATGATTTTAATATTAGGTCGATTGCGAGCAAAATTAGCAGCAATAACAGATAATTTTTTAAAATTTTCATCTACTATTATAGAGTTATCTCCGTTACCATTCACTTCATAAAAAGATATACAGTTTTTCTTTATAGTATGCTCCAAAAAGATTCTTTCAGCATTCCAATGAAAGTCTTTACCGACTGAAGACAAGATATTTCTATCATTAGGCCTAAAACCGGCTTTAATTACAACTTCATTATATAAAATTCCTCTTTTATGGATTGCCTTAAAAAAATCCAGATGCCCATATTTCTCGAGTGTAAATGTGTCTGGAGTCTGATCAGTAGTTACAACTCCTTTTTTTATTAGATTAGGTATAATCTCATTTTTAAAATAATTCACTGCAACTCTTATTTGCTCTGTCCGAGGTAATGGATTGTTGTTGATATCATAGAAAATCTTCCATTTTTCTTTATTTTGAGGTGATATCGGTTTAAAACCACTATACTCTAATAATTGGTTAAAAGCTAATTTAGGTTCTTTACTGCGTATTGCACTAATAAAATCGACATGGTTATTTCTAGTTAAATCAAGACCAGTTGGGCTTTGTCCGTCATTTATGACACCTTTTTGGACTAAGTCTGGATAAATATTCTCAAGAAAATATTTCGAACTGCGCTCTAATTTCTCTTTATTTGTTATTTCATTACCATTTTTATCATATTTCAGAAAATCCCATCGCCCTATTTCTAAATTTGGTTTTAAACCTATGGAAATCATAAGGTCGTTATGGAGGATTTTATTTCCTACTATAGTGAGCGCTGGTACAAAACCACTATAACCTCCCCGTGAAATATCATGACTTCTAGGGGTGCCTCCAGGATTTATAATACCTTTTTTTATTAAATCGGGGATGATTGTATTTTTCATGATATTTCGTGCAACAGAGAGTTTTTGCTCTAATGTGAGTAGTTTTCCATTTTGATCATAGTTTAGGAACCGATATTTATCATGGTCGATGTTGACTTTAAAGCCACATGTTTCAACTAGAGTGTTGTAGCTTATTTTAGGTTCTTTCTGAGTGAGAGGTCTATCAAAACCAGGGTGTCCATGATTTTTAATATCATCGACGGAAGGGGGATTGTTTTGAAGCAATTTCTGGTGAATTTCTGGGACTTTTTTTAAGTCAGGTAGGATGATACTTTCAAAGTGATTCTTAGCAACTTTGAGTTTCTGGTCATAGGATAATCGTTGACCATCCTTGTCAAAATTGATGAACCGATACTTTTCTTGATTTACATTTATCTTAAAGCCGGCTTTAGTGATTAATTCATTCCAGGTGATTTTATGACTCTTATTAAGGTTATGAATGAACATATAATCCCCATTATTTTGTAAATCTCGTATCGTCATGAATTTTCCTTTTTCGAGCTTTTCCTGAATGGCAGGGATTTTTTTATATTTTGGAAGCAGATTTTCTTTAAGGTATGTAACACTGACATTAAACTTATGCTCTCGGCTTAAGAGTTTACCATGTTTATCGTAATTAAGGAAATTAAAATCAATCTGAGATTGAGATTTATATTTTCCGGTAAATCCAAGCGATTTCTTGAATTCGCTCCACATAATTTTATTTTCTTGACCCATTGCTCTTACTAGACCTCTAAGACCATTTCCTGTGAGATCATTTACACTAAGCGCGTTATGTTTTTCCATTTTTTCTCGAGCGAGTGGATTTTGTAATAGCACGGGTTTAACATTAGTGATAAAGTAGTTCGTTAACACTTCTATTTTATCTTCTTTGGAGAGCGCCCTACCATTTTTATCGTAGTTGACGAAAGCCCATTTAGATTTAAGTCGATTACCCTTGGGTTGGGTTTCAGGTTTAGTTTTTATTGAATTTACGGCGTTCTTGGTCTTATTTTTATTTTCAACTGGCGTATGCGGCCTGTAAGGTTGGATTTTATTTTTTGGTTCTCGAGTGAAGTCCAGATGGACTGGTTCGATTTTATTTTTGGATTTCTTGGGTGTAAACTGTCGAGGTTCTATTTTATTGATTGGCTCACGATCAGGGTCAAATGTTGGGCGTTCAATTTTATTCCTGGGTGGAGTTAGAGGGTTTGCTTTTTGCCGTTGGATTTTATGTCTTGGCTCTTTCTGTATATCTATCTTTCGGGGTTCGATTTTATTCTTCGGTTTGTCTTTCGGCTTCTGGCTTGAGCCCTCGATTTTTTTATCCTTATAGTCGTTTTTGTTATTTTTTGGTTTATCGTCTGGTTTCGATGCGATTTTATCCTTTTCCGCTTTCTCGGTATTAGGTTTTTCGAATGATTTTTCAGGTTCAAAATCCATTTTTAATCGTTAATTAAATAGTCAAATAAATGATATAAATATGCATTTTTCAAATCGTAACATTAGTGAGAGACAATTTATTCACCATGCATCTCCTTATTTAAAAGAGATCGATTTGCGATATTGCTCATTGAATTCATTCAAAGGATTGCCCGAAGATCTGCCTAATCTAAAGAAAATCAGAATTATGGATACAACCATAAATTCTCTTGAAGGTCTCCCTCATTTACTCCCGAATTTAGAATTAATCGAAATTGTCAATACAAGTTTAAAATCACTTAAGGGTTTTCCCAACCAAATACCAAATATTAATTATCTAAACATATCAAATAAT
>JABCSY010000178.1 GCA_018238625.1 Promethearchaeota archaeon | reverse complement strand
TTTTATAGAATAAAATTTTTATTTCATAAAGGGAAATTAAAATTAACTTGGATCCTAAATAATTATATAACTCCAAAAATAAATAGTAGGTGAAAAACTAAATGTGGTTTTTTTATAGTCCAGGTATTATATATGGGGAAGATGCCATAGATTTCCTTGAATTTATTCCTGGCGAAAAAGTATTTGTTGTAACAGACAAGGTGTTAGAAGAATTAGGTTATTTAAAGATATTAACTGAAAAATTAGATAAATTTGGAAAAAAATATAAAGTTTTTACTGATGTACAACCAGATCCTCACGAAGACGATGTACTATCTGCGAGACAACAATGTATCGATTACGCCCCTGATTTGGTTATGGCTTTAGGTGGCGGCTCAGTTATGGATACTGCTAAGGTTGTATGGTGTTTGAATGAATTCCCTGAACTTGTTCTCGATGATATTCATCCCTTTAACGAGGAACTGTATAAACTGAGAAATAAGTCAAAATTTGTTGCTATTACTACAACATCTGGAACGGGAGCGGAAGTTACTAATGCAAGTGTTATCTCAAGGCTTATTGATGGAATATGGAAAAAACACTTTTTCTTGCATAAGAGTATAATGCCCTCCTTCGCTATAGTTGACCCAATTTTTGCAGTAGGAATGCCACCAAAACTAACAATAGATACAGCTTTTGATGCTTTAGCACATTCTTTAGAAGGTATAACATCTCTTTGGAAAAATGAGTTTAGCTACGCAATGGCTTTAAAAGCAATTGAATTGATTTTCAAGTATCTACCAATAGTTGCTAAGGATGGTAAAAATATGGAAGCACGAGATTATTTGCATCAAGCAGCTACAATGGCGGGGTTAGCTTTTGGTAATTCTCAAGCACAACTTGCGCATACTCTTGGGCATTCATGGGGCTCAGTTTTCCACGTCCCTCACGGTAGAGCAGTGGGTATTTTCCTCCCTTATGTATTACAGTACTGTTTAAACAACCCAGATGAGGCCGATAAAACTGAAGAATTACTTGGAAAAGTGGCGAAACAGTTAGGTTGGGCAAATTGGGACGAAGACAACAAAAAATCAGCGGATAATGTCATAAAAAAAGTAAAAGAACTTCAAAAAGAAGTTGGATTTTCTTTAAGTTTGAAGGAATTAGGAGCTACAAAGGAGGATTACGATAAACACATCGATGTTTTGGTAAATCTCTGTTTTGAAGATTCTACAAGCGTTCTTGGCCCAAGATCTGCCAATACCGAGGAATTTGGGAACCTTTATAAGTATGCATTTGAAGGAAAGGATGTTGACTTCTAAACACAATTCATTTACTATTTTTTTTTAATATTTTTAATTTTTTCATATTTTTAACTAATTTTGGCGAAATGTTAAACAATAAATATATGCATTTTGATTATGATTATGTTTTTAGGTATTTTGATAATTGATCAATGAATTGCATAACTATCAAAAATAACGCATGGCTCTTCCCGAAGAAGAACAGAAATTTCTCGAGTATTTAGAAAAATTAATAGGGGTACCCATTCCAGAAGTACCAGAGCTACAAAGTTATACTTTTGGGTATACTGTTAAAGATAACCATGTAGAAGGTTTAAGCCTGTTTTCGTGTGGATTAACAATAATACCCGAAAAGATTACTACGCTTGCTTATTTAAAAAAGCTATTAGTTAGGGGTAACAAGTTAAAAGTAATACCAGAGGAACTTTGTTTCATTTCAGCTCTCAACACTTTAGATTTGAGCGAAAATAAATTAGTAAAACTACCAAAAGCGATTTATTCTTTAGTTTCTCTAAAAGAATTACATTTAGAATCGAATCGACTAACAATTTTACCAGAAACGATTAGCTCGTTATCTTCTCTTACATTATTGGACTTAAGTGAAAATTCATTAAATGAAATTCCTGAGACTATAGGTTCATTAACAAATTTAGAATCTTTAGATCTTAGCCAAAATAAAATTGACGAACTCCCGGATTCTATTGAACATCTTAAATCTTTAGAACTGTTATATTTAGGAAAAAATAATTTAACCGCTCTTACAGAGTCAATAGGTTCTCTAAGTTCTTTAATAAGGTTAAACTTAAGAAATAACAAATTAAGCAAATTACCTAATGCTATTGGAAATTTATCGTCGTTGTCGTCACTATTCTTAAAAGGAAATAATTTAACTTACGTGCCTGATTCAATAGGTAATTTATTAAAACTTAGATATTTAGGATTAGCGTCAAATAAGCTACCTTTACTTCCTGAAACAATTGGCTCTCTTAAATCACTAGAAAGTTTAAACATCTCTTCTAATTATCTAACTGAACTTCCCAATTCAATGGGTCATCTTAAATCTCTTCTAAGATTAGAACTATCTAATAATCAATTAACTCAATTACCGGACATGGACAATTTAAGTTCAATTAAAATATTAAAGTTTGATAGAAACAATCTTAAATCCCTTCATAATTCTTTAAGTAATTTAACTACTCTAGAATCGCTAAAAGTTGATCAAAATGAATTAAAAGAACTTCCCGATTCAATTGGGCAGCTAAAATCTTTAAAAGAATTGGATTTATACGATAATAAGCTAACAAAACTTCCAGAATCCATAGGAAATTTATCTTCTCTTGAAGTTTTAGATTTAAGCAAAAATAAATTATCGCTTTTACCTGAGTCGATAGGATTGTTGTCTTCTTTAAGGGAACTTGATATTTCTACTAATAAATTAACCCGTTTGGTGTCAACTATCGGTAAATTACCGCTTTTAAAAAACTTAATAATAGGATTTAATCGATTAGAAACAATTCCAGACGCTATAGGATCTTTATCTACTTTAGAAACTTTAGATTTAGGAAAAAATGCAATAAAAGAAATTCCTGCTTCAATTGGTTCTCTAAGATCTCTTAAAAGACTGTACTTATACTATAACGACTTAAAAGAAATACCTGCATCGATTGGTGACCTTGAAAAATTAAAGTATCTATACTTAGGAAACAATAAATTAACAAAAATTCCAGAAACAATTGGTAATTTAAAATCCTTAAAATACTTATTTTTACGAACTAATTTCATAACAGAAATACCAGAATCAATAGATTCCCTTACTTCCCTTCGGCATTTAAATATTGAACGTAATAACCTAACGAAATTTCCTCCTTCGTTAGAAAAACTAGAAGATCGTGAAGTGAAAATCTTAAAGTAAAAAAATACCATTTTTTTAGGAAAATATAAAAGAATTCTGATTAATTTTAAACATGAAATATGAATATTTAATATTTAAAGAATTAATAATCGTATATAGATTAAAATAATTAATCGAAATACCTTCGATAAAAATTAAAAATATTAAATATTAAACTTGAAAGGTGTTATTTAAATGAAAGGATTTGTTGGAAAACTTTTAGTAGTTAATTTAAGCAACAAAGAGATTGGTGAAGAATTAATTGACGATTCTATCGCAGAGAAATTTCTTGGAGGCGCGGGTTATGCGTGTAGATACTTATACGATAAAATTGACAAAGATACTGACCCACTTTCGCCGGATAATATATTAATGTTTATGACAGGGCTCTTTTGTGGGTCTAATGCCCCTACTAGTGGAAGGTTCGTTGCGTGCGCTAAATCTCCTCTAACGGGAATTTGGGGCGAATCCAATTGTGGTGGTTTCTTTGGTCCAGAATTAAGAAAAACAGGTTTCGACGGAATAGTTATTAAAGGTGCCTCTGAAAACCCAGTTTATTTAGAAATAAACGAAAATGGAGCTGTGATTAAGGATGCCTCTAGCTTATGGGGGAAGGGAATATTTGAAACTTCGAAAATATTAAAGGAAAAATCAAGTTCTCAACTAACGCGAGTTTGTTGTATAGGGCAAGCAGGCGAAAATCTGGTAAAATTTGCTATCATTGGCTCAGAAGAAAAAGCTTTAGGAAGAACTGGTATGGGTGCAGTAATGGGCTCAAAAAAATTGAAAGCGATAACGGTTAGAGGTCTAAAAAGACCATATGAACTTGCTGAACCAGAAAAATTTAAGGAAGCTGTTAAAGCTACAAATGAAGACATCAACGCTTCATTCGCAACAGGTATGTTCGGAATTCTCGGTACATCTGGGGGCGTAGATATGTATAATGCAGACGGTGAATTGCCGATAAAATATTGGACGCAAGGAACTTGGGAAGGAGCATTCAATATATCAGGATCTACTGCTTCTGAAAAGATATTTTCAAGAAGTTATCCCTGTTTTGCGTGCCCAATAGGTTGCGCTAAGAAAGCTATGGTCAAAGAGGGATTATATAAAACTGATACTGAGGTTGCGGCTGCAGAATATGAAACTGTAGCTGGGTTTGGGTCCATGCTATTAAATGAGGACCTTGGATCAATTCAAAGAGCCAATTATTTGTGTAACGATTACGGTGTAGATACCATTAGCGGCAGTAGCACGATTGCATTCATTTATTACCTCTATAATAACGGAAAAATAAATTCTGATGATATCAACGGATTAGAACCAAAATGGGGCGAAATCGTTCCTGCTCTTGAGTTAATTAAAAAAATTGCTTTCAGAGAGGGAATTGGAGATGTAATGGCCGATGGTTCAGATAAAGTCGGTGAAAAATTTAATATTCCCCAAGATGAAATTGCTACAGTTTATGGAATGGAAATTCCTTATCATGACTTACGAAGGATGTATGGAATGGCAGTAAGTTACGCCTTAGGTACCTCACGTGGACCTTGTCACACATCATGCGACGCCTATTACGTTATATTAGGAATGCCCTTTAGCGATTTTGGAATTCAATCAAATGTTGATGCATATCAAGATGATGCTCCAATGGCAGAATTTTGCGCTAGAATTCAAGATTATCGCGCAATATACAGCTCATTAATTATATGTTCGTTTGCTAATCCGACCCCTTCATTGGTCATTAACATGGTAAAAGCAGTAACGGGCTTAGAATTAGATTTTGAGACGTTCAAGGCGTTAGGAGAAAGGATTTACATGGTGAAGCGTTTATTTAATTTAAAAATGGGGATTACTCCAGCAGATGATAGATTACCTAAAATCGTTCTCAATCCCGTAAATGAAGGAGGCTCTGCAGGTAAGACCCCTAATTTTGAACAATTAAAAGAAGCTTATTATAAATATAGAACGTTTGATTCTAAAACTGGTTATCCAAAACAAGATAAACTGGAAAAATTAGGACTAGATAATCTTTAAAACTTTTTTTTTATTTTATTTTCTAATATCTTAAATAGTTAAATTGTAACTATTTTTTTTACTCGCCCAATTTCACCGCTCCTCAACCGAACTTTAATCCCATGATGATGATTAGGAGAATTTGTAAGCACATCTTTGACTATACCCTCGGTTAACCTGCCAGATCGCTGATCTTTCTTTAATACGATAAAAACTCGCATGCCTAATTTGATGTCTGCTCGCTTTGTTCCTTTCAATTTAATTGCTCAAGTTTTTTATAGGTCTTTTTTAATACGAAAATAGTTCCCTTCATATTATCTTTTGCCTTTATCGCCTCATTATTGCTAATTCTTCAATA
>JABCSY010000012.1 GCA_018238625.1 Promethearchaeota archaeon | reverse complement strand
AATGGTCTAGACTTTCTGACTTGAAAACAACGACCAAAGCCTTAGAAAGATTAGTAGAAAATCCAAATCCCGATGATCCTCTTAATTATGACACGTGTTTGAAGGCAGCTGAGTTTTTCAAGCAAAATTCAATGGAAGATCTTAAAAAACAATATGGTGTTAAAGAGGATGAAAAAGAAGATGAAGATGATGACATAATCATCATCGAAGATTAAATTTATTCATTAATAACCACAAAATTCACAATCTTATTAATTTTCAGAAATAATTCTTTTAATAAAATAAGGTATCTCTTTTAAAACATAAAATATGATAAAATAAAAAATGAAAAAATTAAAAAGAAGTGCCTCCAACAACTCTCGCCCATAAGGCTAGCTTATCCTCTTCTTTTAGTCCAAATTTGTGAATAGCATCTTTAACCGTTATATTGGTAGGCAATTCCTGACCTTTAAGGACTAACGTGTATGTACGCTGTTCAGCACTAATAATACCCATGTGTTTGATGATTATTTATTGAAAATGGAGGCAATCTCCAAATTAATCTACTATCCTTTCAACCACATGATGTTCTTTAACATCCAGCTTAATTAATTTGCCAGTTCTTGAATCCTCCACTGAAATTTTCATATTTTTTTTGCCTTTTTTTTATCTTTATATTCTTGATTTTCATTTTATTTTTATATTATCTTGAGTTTATAAGTTATCATTCATTCAAAACTTTTGCGCTCTGTAACTTTAAAAGATGACCTCCTCTTGGGGCGTAATAAAAAAGTTAGTGACCATTAAAAATTTATATTAGAGATATTCATCAAGTTTTAAGAATTTAGACAAATTCAGAGCTTCTTTTGAGATTTCAACCATTTTTTTAATACTTTTTCTAGTACCCTCATATTTTATTATGGCTAACTCAATTTCTGAGAGCGTTTCTACAATTTTAGGAAGACTCATTTCTTTATATTCACGTTGGACCTCTCGGGTTAATAGTGTTAGGAGTAAAAGACCGAGAACGCACGTGAAAGAATGACCTCGAATGCTCTCATCCGAATGACAGTTCAGGGGTCTAATTGAGAGCATTGTAGGCGATTTAATATAGGCAAATGCGCGTTCCACGGTGTATTGTTGCCTGTATAACCATGTGACTTCAAGAGGCTCCATGGTCGGGTGGTTAGAGAGAATGAATGTCTTACCAAGGGTGTCCAAGTGAGCGTTTAAGGCATTTTTATCAATTTTAATTGAATAGTTAACTTTAGCGTACGTTCCCGAGACGGAATATTTGATCCAATTAAAATATGCTTTAGTTTTAATGATGTCCCGTATTTTTTTCTCAACATTTTCTGGTTTTCTCCATTTATTCACGTTTAGCCTGTCCTTAAACCACTCATTAACTTCTAAGAGTCGTTTTTCAAGCTTTTTTTTAAGATTTTTTTCCTGTCGCTCTCTCTGATTCGGATTGTATACGGCAAAAAGTCTGTGATTTTCCCCGTATTTTTTGTATTCAAATTCAAGCACTCCGACTTTCTTTCCGTTAGGGAGCATTTCAAGGGTAAATTTACTTGCAGGCAACTTAAGAAGGTCTTTTTGCGTGCTGGGACGGATTGAACAAATAAAACGAATGCCCGAATCATTAATTTGATCAAATGCTTTTGGAGAGATATTTCCCTTATCAAAGACCAAACATATTTCTTCGTTCTTTACACCAATAACCTTTAGTCGTTTAAAAATGCGCTTTAATTCGTCCCGAAAAAGCTTGGCGTCCTGAACATTTCCGGGGTATACCTCGTGCATTATAGGAAGTCCGCCATCATGAGTACAGAAAAGGGTTAACCCAACAAGGTTAAGTGTAAATCGCCCCTCCTTGGAACGTCCGTAGTTAGGAAGTTCCATGCCGGGCTTAGGATTGATATAAGTGAAAAAATTGGTAGGGTCGTAGAATAAAGTCTTCATTTCCACACCGAATTTCGAGACTAATTTTTCGTGAATGCGGGCTTCTATCTTATCAATAATTTCAGGAGTTAAATACTTGAAATGGTTCGTATATGCCATTGAATCTAAATACGTCTCAATGGGGGGAAATACCTCTAAAAGTGCGGTATGCTCAAACCACCCGCGAATTTTTGCCTTAGAAGTTGGTTTCACGCAACGGTTTATAGCTGCTAACACGATATAATGTCCTAATGTTAACCCTTGAATTCGTTTATTCGAGTAATCGTTGATTATATTGATGAGATCGAGCTTTTTTATGAGGTTCATTAGAGCAATTGGGAGCCCAAAGTCGAGAGTTGTAATGGTATATTCAGGTCTTGTCAGGGGTTTAAAGTATTCTTTTATCTTATCTTCTGAACCAAGATATTTTTGCCATAGCCTTTTAGATTTTCCGTTAATCCAGGCTCTTTCTTCAAGATAAAGGTATATATTACCTTTAACGTCCTTTTTTACTAAAAACACCATCTATATAATATTGGAGTACAGAAGTATTTAAATATTGCGGTAAAATGTTTTGATATCTTAACAATTTCTTATATCAACAAGTAATAGTTGGTGACCATAGGAGCAAAATAAACCACATCTTCGTTTAGCACGTGAATAAGTTGAAAAATTAAAATGGCTGGCATGCAGCTCTTAGAAAAGTATTTCCGAGAACTAAACAGATTTGTCGGAAATAAATATTGAATAAATTTAAGAAAAAATTTTAAAAAAAGAATAACTTATAAACTCAAGAAATTAAATAAATAAATTAGAATTTAAAGGTTAGATCTCTAATTAGCTTGAATTTTGTTCTTTTTTTAATATTGACTTTCATACAAATAGAAGTAAAAAGAATAATTAAAATCGAAAAAAGAAAAATGTTTGCTGTTAAAAATAAATTAGAAACCTCTTGACTTAAAAAATTTTGAATTTTAAAATTCAAAGTTATTGTTTTATTTTCTAGATATTTGGTACCATTGAAGACGATATCAACATAAAACCATTTTTCGTTTTCTTTAAATCTAAAGCTATTTGGAGAGATATTAATATCTACAAATCCCGATTGGTTGGTTTTAAAATCATCTTCATATTCCAAAGTTAAATCATTATATATAATTGTTTTTAAAATCTGGTTTTTAAGGGGTTTTATACTTTGGTTGAAATAATAGAAATAAAGCTTGATTGATATTAGACGATCGTTTTCTAAATTGTTATCAAATCTCATTATTTCTATGAAAATAGCTAGTTTTTCTACAAAAATTTCATAAGAAAATGTTGCATTATTATAGAGCAAGTTATTTCTTATACTAAAAATAATGTCATTTTCCCCTAAATTTAAATGAGAAATAGTTGATATATTAAATGAAATTTCCCCACTCTCGTTTGTTGTAAAATTATTATGATAGAGGATTTTTTTATTAGAGATTATTTCAAAATGAAAAGTTTCGTTAAATAAATAAGAATTGTTGTCTGTGCTATAAAATTTAGCCGTAAAAAAGTTATATTCTCCATATTTCAAAACGCTTCTAAAATTGATTAATTGACACATCACATTTCTTTTTAACACATTTACGATTAAAACCGCTCTAAAAGAATGTACAGGGCCCCCTCCTCCGTTTTGATCTATATAAAAATGGTATAATTTAATAAATAATGTACTAGTATCATTAGAAAATGTAATATTTAAAAATTCAATATTTGCTGTCCAATTCTTTTCTGAATAACCAATTTCATGGTGTTGTGAAGAATTCCAAAGAATCTCATCAAATCTATTAAATATTTGAACTTGGAAATACGAGACTTCATTGTCAGGATCATAAATTAAATCCCATGAAGCGTTAATATTAATATTTTCATTAGGATAATAAATCTCTTTATCGCTTGTAAAAACAAAAACATCGAAGGAAAAACTTTTAGCGGACTTGGTGATTAGCATTATTGATATAACGAGATACAGGAATAAAACTATTTTATTCTTTTTGTTCACAACAATTCTTTGTATTAAATTATAAAAACTAAGATAATTTCAAAAAACATTTATTTTATCGAATATTTAAATTCAAAACTAAGAAATGTGTTTTGCTGAAAGTAGATGGGAAAAGTTAGAACAGTATTAATAAAAAAGGTTTCAAAAGAGTTAGTAAATAAATATCCTGATGTCTTTACTACGGATTTTGAAAAAAATAAAGAATTGTTGGATAAATATCTTGAAGTAGACTCAAAACACTTAAGAAATCGAATTTCGGGATATATCGTTAATCTAATGAAGATCAGATCTCGAGAACTATGAAAAATTGAGTTTACTTATAATTATTTATAGCGGATGTGGTGTTTATTAAAGAAGACGCAAAGAAAATGGCAGATCTTCTAAGATCGGGTCATAAAATGCTAAATTTATCTTGTCCTATTTGTAATAATCCCATTTTTCAAAATAAAGATGGAGTGTCTTTTTGTGCAATTTGTAATAGAGAAGTAATTGTGGCAAACAACATTTCAGATAAAAATGTTGAGGAAAAAGAAACAATTTTGAACAAAAACACTAAACAAATCAACATACCAAGCGTATTAATATCCGTTCTTACTGATAAACTCAATTGGATTTCTAAAAAATTAGAGAAAGAAACTCAATTGGATATTATTGAAAAATATTTAAAAATAATATGTGATCTTTTAAACCTGTTAGAAAAAGCTAAAAGAGCTAAATAATTAAAACCACGTTCATAGATTTATATGTTAATGCTTCTGCCGGGATTTGAACCCGGGTCACGAGGGTGAGAGCCTCGCATGCTTAATCCTTTTTTCTGTGTTAAATAATCAGTAAGTTTGACCGGACTACACTACAGAAGCAAATAAAATATTTTAGAGCTAATGTTTTAATAAATTTTCACTAAATTTTAAATTTATTTAAAACAATTTTTAGTCTTATTATATTGATTAAATTCAGTTAAAAGATCCGAAAATCAAATGAATTAACATACAAATTCAAATTATTGAAGATTAAAGAAGCTATATAATAAAAAAAGAAATATTAATTGCATTGCATTCGATTTATTTAGGTTTGTACATGTTACATTGAAATTTGAACTTCCTTTGTTATAAAGATTGGTTTAAGTAGATTTACATAGTGGTCTCTAATAGAATATTCTGCGATCTTAGTTGCGTCTGAAATAAATTTTTGAGTTAACACGGTTTTTTGGTCAAACTCTCTAGATAATAATTTATCAGCTAAATAGATTACCGCTCCTGTTAAAATAAAAGGATTTCGGCCACCTCGATGCCATTTAGTCAAGCTATTTAGAATCGTTCTGCATTTACATGTTAAATTGCGTTTATATTCTTCTTTTGACCAAGTATTTCCTTTCTTAATTAATCTATATTCCAAATTTTCATGATTAACAATACTATCTATTAATCTAATTAGGTAATCTTCGCTTTTATGTGGAACTGCATTGCTATTCAAATGAAATTTATATCTTATTCCATCTCTCAAAATTAACCTAGGATTAACTCTATGACCAAAATTCTGAAAGGCATCTGAAATCTCTTTTATTGTAACTGGTGCATTATGGTACTCTTTGCGAACAGAATAAAAAATACAAAATGCGATCAAAGAAATATTGTTTATGATTTTTTCCTCATTTTTAACAATCTTTTTGTAATAATACGCAGCGTTATTTCGGATATTTTTATTTAAATTAAGGTAAATTGATATTTTATTCAAAATATTGAAGATTCTATATTCTGTTTCATGATTTTTAATCCTTAGAAATTGAGCATAGTTTTTCTTTAACCTTCTGTACAATTTTTGCTCATCAGGTGGCAATAATCTACCTGCTTTATCTTTAAGATATTTTGACTTTTCATAATCTATAAAGGAACCCAATCCCCCGATATAATCGGTTCTTTCTCCTAACGCAACATACTGTTTATTCAAATTATTTTTAACATTGGTCTCATTAAAGATGTATGACGAATCCTTATATAATTTATCTAATATTAAACCACATTCCTTACATGTCATTTCGAATGAGTTTGTTATGACACTACCCCCACATTCAGAGCATTTTTCATAAACGCCCCTCTCTTTTGTACTATTTACCAATTTTATTTCACACAAATTAATCGTTATAATGTAATTAATTTAGAAACCCTTTATCTCGATTTTGTAGAATTTTAGTTGTTTACAATTGGAAAAAATTTATATTAAAATGAATAGAACATCTATAGCGAAGGGCTGAGGGATTGTTGGAAGTAAAAAAAAAAAAACGCAATTTTTAACTTTTAATTTATACTACATTTTGCTTCAGTTTTGTTTAAATTAAGAAAAAAACATTTTAAAAGAGGTATTTCAATGAGTCAATCTCCAAACAAACTAGAAAAGATAAAAAAAATAACTTCAAGCCATAGTAATTTGCTTAAAAGAATTTTCAAAGAATTAAACTTTATTATAAAAGGAAAGAGAGAAATTATGTATTCCGATATTATTAATCTTATTATACGAGAAGGCTATAAAGGAGAAATATATAATGAAATAATATTATGGTGTAATTATAATATAAGACAAGGGAAATATATTGTTGCGATTGAACAAATAAAGCTATAGAAAAATCTTTGAAATTCAATAAAGAAAATCTAAAGAAGTTTATCGTATTAAAAAAAGGCTAAATTGGAAATTGATTTTCATTTTAATTTCTACTCTTCTAAATTGCTAAGAAATGAAAACTAAAATAAAATTATAAATGTGTAATTATATTAATATTTAATAATATTATTATATAAAGACCAAAGCGATCTTTCTATATATAATTTAATCATTTGTTTTATTAGCCTTTTAAATAGTAAACTTCAATGAGGATTTTTCTATGGTTCGATGGACGGCAGATCATAATATATACATAAAATTACTTTATTGGGGTATGGGTGGATCAGGGAAAACAACTATAGTAGACACATTATATAGGTTAACTAAAGAACAAAAAAAAGATATTACTCCAACTGGAAATCTAACTAAAATTTCTATGGCAAGCGGGTCAACATTATATTTTGATAGGGGTATTTTTCAATCAACTAAACAGAATAAAGTATATTATCATGTTTATACTGTTGCGGGGCAGAGCAGGTTCTCTCCTTTAAGAAAGAAGATTTTCAAAGGTACAGATGGGGTTATTTTTGTCGTTGATTCACAAACACATTTTTTTGAAGATAATATTGAGTCCCTAAAAGAATTAAAAAATATTACAAGGGGTAAGTTGATTAAAGAAATTCCCTTGATAACTATGTTAAATAAGCAAGATCTTAGTGAAACTATTGGAGAAGAAGATTTTAAGCAAGTTCTCAAGGAAGAAAAACTTTGGTATGAACCCGACCATGAATTATATATTTGGAATCCCATAATATACAAAACATGTGCATTATACGACAAGAAAATAGATGTTTATCGTAGTTTTACCGAATGCGCAAGAAGAACGGGGTTATATCAAATATACGGGGATGGTAAAGCACCTGTTGGAAATAATTTTAGCAGAGACCTCCCTGAATTTTAGAAAAAGATACGAAATTTCAATTTTTTATTGTTATTATGCTAATGATTGCATTTTAATTAAAAGATAAAATTCTCATTTTTTAAATAGGTATGATGCGTTTTATTTTTTAAATTATTAAATAAAATTTATTATTTCAAAGGATACTAGGACTTCCCTTAGGTTATAAAAATTCAATGAAAACAACTAACATACATGACCTATTAAATTTAGGAATGAAATGTTATAGTTACTTTGAGGATTATAAAAACCAAAATCTCTTAAATATAAATTTTCCCATAATTTAATAATTTATATAAATTCTTGATCCTTTTATCTAACATAAACCAATAATATTTAGTGTTGAAGTAGTTATGGGTATTTATAATAGCATAAAAGAAGAATTACCTAACCAATTTTCAATTTTTCAGTTAATAAGTGTTTTAGGAGTAGATGCTCAAGAAGGACGTAAGGTCAGAAATTTACTAAAGCAATTTCATAATAGAGGTTTTATTAGAAGACTCTCGAAAAATATGTATGAAAAAATTGAAAAATAAATTATTAATTTGTTATACTCATTTTTAAAGTCAATTGTGGAAAAATAAAAGTTATAACCCTATTAAAAGAATCTAAAACTCCTTTTCCTTCAATTGCTATTGTCTTATTAATGGAAATAAACTTAAACATATTGAAATTTATTTTACTTAAAAACTCGTATTCGTTTAATTTTTGAGGACCTTCTATATCGTATTTATTTAATGAAATAACAATTGGAAGGTTATAAAATTCATTTTTAAACATAGTTTTTAATTCATTCCATGATCTCAAATTATGTTGTAAACATTGAGCTCTTGAATCAACAACAAAAATTAATCCGTCAACACCGTTTAAAGTAGCGGGTCTAGTGCTTGCATAGAAATCTTGCCCGGTAGCAGAATAAATAAGAAATTTTAAGCTCCATTCCGCACCTTTAAATTGTAAAACACCAAAATCAAATAATAAAGTTCTCCCAACGGTACTATCAATAGAATTTAGGTTTTCTTCTTTGTTGAAATAAGAAAATAATTGTTTTATTGATGTTGTTTTTCCTGACATGGCAGGACCGTAATACACGATTTTAACTTGTAAATTTTTTTTCTCATAATCATATATCAAATTAATTAACCCCATAAAGATTGCATACTATCTAAAGCATTGACTTTTTTACCATTTTCAATCAAAACTGAAAAGTCTTCCCCCCATTCTTTATTAATAAAAGATATTATTCTATCAATGGGAGCGTCTTCATAATCTATAGTTTCTAAAAGAGTTTTACTCCCAATTTGCGTTTTTATTTCTACATTATTTAACAGGTTTAACCTGGATAAAATAGAAAATGCTCGTTTAGAACCTGAATAAAAATTTTGGATCTCTTTATTAAGGATATTCTTTTTCAGTTCTTCTTTTTCTCTATTAAAATCTAATAGAATTTCTATTAAATCTTCATCAATTTCTTCAGATTTAATTTTCCCTAATAAAACTCTTTTCATTTTGATGATGGCTTTCTCAGTATCTTGGGTAATTTTTTGTAAAACACCGTGTTCAAATTGAAGATCAAGTAGTTTCCAATTAATACCCACTAATTCGATAGAAAATGAGTCAGAAAAGAAAGAAATGCCCAAAAAATAATTAATTTTTTTTTTAATGCTGTTAATAAATTGACGAATCTTATCTTTTTGCTCAAGTATTTCAATTCCAATTAACCAAGAATTAAAACGCTCAAATTGGTTCAGAGCTTTGAGAGCAACGCTTGTAGGGCATCGTATATATATTTTTTGAGTATTGTAATCAATATTTTCATTCATTACTAAGTCATGATATTCTGTGGTGGAAATAAAATCCGTATAAAAAATAAATTCTTTTCGAAAATGAATCAATTCTGATAAGTCTATTAAAAAATCATCGATTTTCTCTGCGTTATTACCATAAACGATAATTGGAATCCTATTTAAGAGTGTGTAAAGAATTAGTGTTGTATCAGTTGTTTTTAATTTTTCTAATAGCTCAAAAAAAATCATTTTTTCACCTTATCCTTTGATAATTAATTCGCCTAGCATAGTCTTAATATCAAAGGGCTTTTGATCTTGAATTTCAGAAGCTTTCTTAATAAGAGAATGTATTCTGTTTGAGAATTGAGGAATAATTAATCTTATCAAACCTAACTTTTGTCGGGATTTACCCATCTCAGTACTAAATATTGCTTTTCCCAATCCATGTATAAATTGAAATGATTTTTCACAATCTAACAATATACTTTCTGCATTCATCTTTTTAAGCAACCAAGCGCATCTATTTGCTGTTTGAAAAAGCGCATAGCTCATTGCGGAGATATTATCTAAATTTTTTTCCTTATCATTAACATTTTTCAAAATTTTTGATGCGATAAATCCCCCCTCTATAGTAATATATGCGTATTTTAAATCAGGAATTGTAATAGAAAAATTGCTTAAAACTTTTCTTAGCTCCATAGATATATTTTCTGATAAATTTAACGAAAAAGACGACACTTTGAAATTAAAATTCTCATTCTCTTTAACACTGAAGCCTTTTATTATGCTTTGAATCCGCTGTTCATCAAATTGAACTAAAGGTGGTTTAAAAGATTCGCCAGAAGTAATGAGAGTCGTTTTGATTTTTTTTAAACATTCGCTAGTTTGTAAAAAAATCCCCCCTAAGTTTGTATTTGGTTGGGCAGTAATTGCTATAAAAAACTCGTGTTTATTATTGAGAATTCCTTGCTCTTGCAAAATTCTATTCAAAGAATAATGTATCGGACTATTAAGAGGAGCTATTAAAATTTTTGCTTTCTTTCCTTCTATTAAGATATATTTTAAATCGTTTGGATGTAAATGTATTCCAACGTTGAAGATAGCACTTGTAGCAGAACTAACGTTAAAGATTTCATCTTTAGAAAACCAAACTCCAGCTGACTGAATTGGATTCCCATCTCTTTGAGTTAAAACCACATTTTCTACTCCTTTCAACTGTTTTATTTGATCCAGGTGAATACCTATCTTTTCTCTTAAATCCATTTTAATTCGCAACGTTTCTTTTTTAAATTAGTATTTTTAAATTAAAACTCAGATTTTTAAACTACGAATATTTGTAAAATTAACAAAACAAAAAAATTTAAAATGAACCCTTCCTATATGTTACTATAACAAATCGTATCTTTACCGGTGTGAGCTTGGATTACGGTATGCAACCGTTAAATGAAAAGTTAATTCATTGATACGATATAAAAAATGTAGTTATAGTTTAATCGATTATAACTGAAGAAAGTTAAATTAATAACCCTAAAAGTAAATTAATTCCAAATTTAAGAACTAATTTGCGACTAACTCAATATTTATTTAGATAATTAATTCCGGTTGATCCTGCCGGACCCGACTGCTATTTGGGTGAGAATAAGCCATGCGAGTTGAATGGGATCCCTAAAGTTCCCATAGCAAACTGCTCAGTAACACATGATCAACTTACCCTATAGAGAAAAATAACCTCGGGAAACTGAGGATAATGTTTCATAATTGAATTGGCTTGGAAAAGTTTTTCAATGAAAAGGATAAAAAAAATGGTTTTTATCTGCTATAGGATAGGATCGTGTTCGATTATGGTTGTTGGTGAGATAATGGCTCACCAAGCCGATAATCGATAGGGGCCGTGAGAGCGGGAGCCCCGAGATGGGTACTGAGACAACGACCCAGGCCTTACGAGGCGCAGCAGGCGCGGAACCTCCGCAATACACGAAAGTGTGACGGGGTTACCCAAAGTGTTCAATAGAACTGTGGTAGGTGAGTAATGTCCCCTACTAGAAAGGAGAGGGCAAGGCTGGTGCCAGCCGCCGCGGTAAAACCAGCTCTTCAAGTGGTCGGGATAATTATTGGGCTTAAAGTGTCCGTAGCCGGTTTAGTTAGTTCCTGGTAAAATCGGGTAGCTTAACTATCTGCATGCTAGGAATACTGCTATACTAGAGGGCGGGAGAGGTCTGAGGTACTACAGGGGTAGGGGTGAAATCTTATAATCCTTGTAGGACCACCAGTGGCGAAGGCGTCAGACTGGAACGCGCCTGACGGTGAGGGACGAAAGCCAGGGGAGCGAACCGGATTAGATACCCGGGTAGTCCTGGCCGTAAACGATGCATACTAGGTGATGGTACGGCCATGAGCCGTATCAGTGCCGTAGGGAAACCGTTAAGTGTGCCGCCTGGGAAGTACGGTCGCAAGGCTAAAACTTAAAGGAATTGGCGGGGGAGCACCACAAGGGGTGAAGCCTGCGGTTCAATTGGACTCAACGCCGGGAAACTTACCAGGGGAGACAGCAGTATGACGGTCAGGTTGACGACCTTACCCGACGAGCTGAGAGGAGGTGCATGGCCGTCGCCAGTTCGTGCCGTGAGGTATCCTGTTAAGTCAGGCAACGAACGAGATCCGCACCTTTATTTGCCAACAAGAAGTCACGACTTCGTTGGGAACACTAAAGGGACCGCCGTCGATAAGACGGAGGAAGGAGCGGGCAAAGGCAGGTCAGTATGCCCCGAAACCCCTGGGCTACACGCGGGCTGCAATGGTATGAACAATGGGCTGTGACTCCGAAAGGAGAAACCAATCCCGAAATCATATCTCAGTTGGAATTGTCGGCTGTAACCCGCCGACATGAACGTGGAATCCCTAGTAATCGTGTGTCATCATCGCACGGTGAATACGTCTCTGCTCCTTGCACACACCGCCCGTCGCTCCATCCGAGTGTGCTAAAAATGAGGTTTGGTCAGTTTGGTCATATCGAGTTTCTAGTATGCGAGGAGGGAGAAGTCGTAACAAGGTAGCCGTAGGGGAACCTGCGGCTGGATCACCTCCTATTTATTTATTACTTGGAATTTTTTATAAGAGTTATTAATTAACTTTCAAACTTTTTTTTTTAAATCATAAAGGGCCTGTAGATCAGTAGCAGATCGCTTGACACATAACTAGCAATTAGCTTGATGCGAGATTTGCACTCAAGAGGTCACGGGTTCAATTCCCGTCAGGTCCACTTTTTTCTCGCAAGATCGATAAAGCGACACAAAAATCTTTTACTTTTTCAAATTTTTATTATTATAAGACAATAACTTATTTTATTAAATTGTAAAATCAGAACTTTTTTTAATTATTCTTTATATTCTATGAATAACGACTATGAAGTTAATAAGTTATTTTGTAATTGTCATTTTATTTCTATTTCAAGCAGAATTAAATCCAGAGCAAGAAATATTTAATTTCATATTAGTTTCCCTGGGGATTATTTTGTTAATCGTTATTTTAGTGTATATTTTGTTAACTTCAAAGCAAGAATGATTCTTTTTATTTTGCTGATACAATTTTAATGACATCATTATGTCTTAATTCATAATTTTCTCCTAATCTTTTTTTGGTTCTCGCATCAATACCAAAGATAAAATGATCAGCTAAATCAGTATGAATTTTATCGCGAACAAAATTCTTTAATAAAGCACCTTTTTTGACGAGGAAAGCATCTGGTAGAACATTACCATTGTTATCTGTATATTTATTAATATCAGAAATGGGGTAAACACAAATTTGATTTAAAATGTTAAAAACGGCAAAATTTAACGCTTTTTGAATCCCCGTTTCTTTAAACGGGTTAAGAATTATCTCTTTCATCTTATTTAGCATCTGTAATTCTTTTTGGCTTAAATTTTGATCACCCAAGATATTAAAATTATCTGAGCCGGGTAGATAAACAATCTTTTTTTCTTGGTGGTATTTTCTTAAAAAATATTCAGCTAAAGCACTACAAGGAATTACTTCTCCATCAAGTTTTTTCTTTAATTCAACAAAATTTTCCATACCATTTTCTTTATCAATTTTATTAGCTAAAATAAGAATAGGTTTTGAAAGCTCTCTTAAATTTTTCGAAAAAATTAAAAGATCATCATCTGACCACGATGATGGGTTTTTATCTTCTAAATTTGATTTTTTTAAAGCTAATCCAATTTGGTGCCTTTTAACTTTTATTCCTGAAAGCCTTTTATATAATTCTCCAACAAACTTTTTATTTTCCCTGGCAAACAATTTTAAGAATTTATTCCAATCTTCTCTTTCTAAGATTTGTTTAAACCACAGATTAATTTCGTTTTCAAGGAATAAAATGTCTTCGTAAGGGTCATTTTCGCCGATTTTTATTCTTTTCCCGTTTTTATCGAGAGAACCGCTAATATCAACTATATGGATAAGAATATCTGCTTTGCTTAAATCGTTAAGGAATCTATTTCCCAAGCCTTTTCCCTTATGGGCATCAGGAACTAAACCTGCAACATCGAGCACATTTATGGGAATATAACGATTACCAAAGACGCAGTAAGAATTTTTTGGATTATCGTTTACATTTAATTCTTTACAAACACATTTTAACTTTACATATGCCACTCCTTTATTCGGTTCAATGGTTGTAAAAGGTAATTCACTCACTTTTGCGTTTGTTAAGCATGCCGCATTTAAGAAAGTCGATTTTCCAGCACTTGGTTTTCCAATAATTCCTATTAAAAAACTCATTATTTAATACTAGAATTCCAATTTCTTAAAATTTATTTATTTTTCTCTTGATCATTGTATAATTTATTAATATAATCACCAAATTTATCATAGTTCTTTTTTTCAACCATAATAACCGCATTTTTTTCGCTATTTTTGACCGTTATTAAATTTGTAGAACTTAATAGAAGGGATTCTTCTTTTTTCCCAGTTTGTAAAATTTTACTTAAATTCCCTTTATTTTTCAACGGAATTTTTATTGATTTATGCTTTGAAAATGTTTTTTTAACATTCTTAAGCAGAATTTTGTTTAGTTTACTAGTTTTTTGCTGAAATTCTATTTTTGAATCCAATTTCTTTTCACTCTTTTCCAAAATCAACTGATTTTTTCTATTTATCTCTGAAACTGTTATAAAGTGCCGCTTTATATAGGGGACTTTAAGTAAAAATGGTTCTTTAATGGAGTTTACACGTATGATACATTGGCCTTCATCCAGTAGTGATAAATAGTTTCTTTTTTCATTATCTAAGTTTAAAAGTTCACACATGACGTCTTTTTCAAGATGGTTTTTGAAGGTTAAAACAACGCCATTATTTGCTAATATTTCTCTACTGATATTTGGACGAGTAGCTAATGTTATTAAACATTCTCCAGTACCTCTTTGTAAAAGTGCAATGTCTTCTAAATAGGTCGTCAATTTTGACTTTTTTAACAAGTCTTGAGGGGCAAAATATTGAGCGTCTTCGACGATAGTAATATGATTTATTCCTTGGTAATTAAAGGCCCCCTTGGTTAAATTTTTATCCCACATATACTTTAGAACCATATTTAGAAAAAAAAGAGCATCTTCTTTTTCTCCACCGAGACGAATTATTGAACTTAAATCCAAAATAACATTTTTATTAAAAAGTTCTGATATCGTTATCTTAGAATTTGATTCAAATACAGCTCTGATCGGACCTATAGAAAATCTCCTGATCCTATTTTGTAGACTGATAAGTGTTTGTTTTAACATGGGAATTTTATTCTGATTAATGTTAAGATATTTTTTACAACAAATTTCAAAACCTTTCCAACTCTGAAGTCCCTTATTTTCACAGATTTTTGTCAATATATCGATTAATACTTTTTCCATTTGAGGAGAATATTCTGCACTCTCATGTAAAAACTGTCCACTTTTTAAGATATCAAATATTCTCTCGGCGTGGATAATGGGGTTTGCGCCCAATGGGTCGAAGATATTAATCGAAAAATTTTCTCCTGGCCATAGAATTAATAAGTCCTTTAGTTTGTCTTGCAAGAAATGATATTCTCCCTTAAACTCTACTAAAAAAAAAGGCTTTTTATATTGCTTCGTAAAATTTATTAAAAAATTTTGTAGAAAATTACTTTTTCCCGTGCCTGTTGAACCGCAGACAAACATGTGTTTCTCAAGATCCTTTATTGAAAGGGAAAAGCTATATTTTTTTGAATTTCCCCTCAAGACATTTCCTATTTTAATAGAACCCCCTTTTGAAGTTTGGTATGAAGGTTCTTCTAAATCCATGATTAATTTATCTACTTTTAAACAATTTAATAGATATAAAATAATTGAACAACAAAGAAAAATTACAGATATGTTAAAATTAAAAATATCTCCGATATAATTATTGAAGTTTTCTAATATGTAATCCGAGTCTTTTATCAAAAACAATGGTAAATCAATTGACAGAAAATATATTACAACTATAAAAAGAATAAATATAAGATATCTTAATTTTAGTAAAGAAAATCCCCTTTTCTTACAAAAATAATAAACTACATTTATTATAAAACAGAATATATTTAAAATAAAAAAAACATTGACCATTTTAACTTTTTTTAGCTGAAAAGTTATAAACTACACAAAAATTTAACCATAAAACATTTATTTTCTGGATGGATAAAACTCGATTTTTAATTTACCTAAAAAAAGTAACCTACGAACAAATTAATCGTCAAAATAAGAAGTAGAGCTGTTTGATGATGTCTTTAGATTATGAGAAGATCTGTTTCCTCAGAAATATGCCAATTGTGTCGAAATACCCTAGAATGATTTATAGATAAAGAAAGAATAATTAAGGAATTAATTTCTTAGTTTTAATGCATTCTTTAAAAACATTTTCACTAAGGAAATTTGAGAGAATTCATATTCGTAAACTTTTTTAATTTTATGACTTAGAGATCATTATATAAGTAATATAAAATTTTGAATTAAAATATAAAAATAAAGTGATTTTAAAATGGCACAGTTAAGTGGGGTCCCGATTATTATTTTGAAGGAAGGAACAGAAAGAAAACAAGGAAAGGATGCCCAAAAGAATAATATAGCTGCAGCTAAAGCAGTAGCAGAAGCAGTAAGAACAACACTTGGTCCTAAAGGCATGGATAAAATGCTTGTTGATTCTTTAGGAGATGTAACAATAACGAACGATGGTGCAACGATCTTAGACACTATTGATATTGAACATCCCGCCGCTAAAATGATAGTCGAAGTTGCTAAAACGCAAGACGATAAAGTAGGTGATGGAACTACTACGAGCGTTATCATTTCTGGAGAATTATTGAATCTTGCTCAAGAGTTAATGGATCAATCAGTTCACCCAACGATAATAATTAGGGGATATAGAAAAGCGTTAGTAAAGTCTAAGGAAATATTGAAAGTTCTAGCTACCAAAATTGATGTCAACGATAAAGAGACTTTATTGAAAGTTGCAGGAACTTCAATGAACAGTAAATTAATTACGGGTGTTAAAAGTCATTTTGCAGATATTGCTGTTAAAGCGGTAAACCAAATAAAAGAAAAACGTGGAGACCGTATTTTAATCGATTTGGATCAAATTCAAATGATAAAAAAAGAGGGAAAAAGTTTAATAGATACAAAAATCATAGATGGAATTATAGTGGATAAGGAAATTGTACACCCTATGATGCCAAAATCTTTCAAGGATGCAAAAATTGCATTAGTTAACTCCTCTCTTGAAATTCAGAAAACTGAATTTGATGCAGAGATTAGAATTCAAACACCTGATCAAATCAATAAATTCCTTGAAGAAGAAGCGAAAATGCTTAAATCCCGCGTTATTAAATTAAAAGAAGTTGGAGCCAATGTTGTTTTTTGTCAGAAGGGTGTTGATGACAAGGCGCAAAACTTTCTTGCCCAAGAGAACATCATAGCGATTCGTAGAGTCAAGAGATCAGATATGGAAAAACTTGCTCGAGCTACTCAGGCAAAATTAGTAAACAATATCTTCGATATTAAAGCTGAAGACTTAGGTAAAGCAGGAAAAGTAGAAGAAAGGAAAATTGGGGATGACAATATGATTTTTGTATCAGAATGTGTTGATCCTAAGGCTGTGAGTATACTAATAAGGGCTGGGATTGAACACGTTGTGGATGAAGCAGAAAGAATGTTCGATGACGCACTATCTGTAGTAAAAGCAGCAATTGAAATGCCTTACATTTTACCGGGGGGTGGAGCTTCTGAAATTGAGTTAGCTAAACGTTTAAGAGCTTATGCTCGGTCTATAGGTGGTAGGGAACAACTAGCAATTGAAATATATGCTAACGCCCTAGAGATAATTCCTAAAACCTTGGTTGAAAATGCGGGGTATAATCCTGTTGATTTAATTGTAGAATTACGTTCAAAACACGACTCAGATAAAGGAAACTCGTATGGAATTAATATTGATACTGGTAACCCTGATGATATGATAGGATTGGGTGTTATTGAACCCTTAATGGTATTAACTCAAGCTATTCAATCAGCAACCGAAGTTGCTTCTATGATTTTAAAGATTGATGATGTGATTGCCGCTTCAGGACTTTCGAAACACTCTGGAGATTAATTTTTTTTAATTTTTTATTTTTATTAGTCTGTATTCTATATTTTTGCTAAAATTTATTCAATTTTTTAAATTCAACTCCCCATGAAAATTTTGAGAGTATTAAATCAGCGTAAGTATGAAAATTTGTAATGTAAAGCGCTGCCGCTAATGCCTCAACAGAGCTCAATTTTTCCACTTTACCATAATTTACTGGATTTGCTGCAATAAGTGGTGGTAACCTTCTACTATTTTTTAAGTTAAAGTTTTTAAAATTGAAAATTTTTTTCCAAGAGCAATCCACAACAATAAGACCATACTTTAATATGATCTCCCTATCGCTATCATTTATTACTTTATTAGAAAAGGGATTTAAAAAAATAGCATTATAATTTCTTCCTTTAATCTTAGGCACGATTTTTAGCAAATTGAACCTTGCTAATTTCAAGGCTGTGCATTTTTTCTTATCACATTCATTAAAATGGAGACAAAATAGTTTAGGAATAGATTCTTCCAAATTAGATTTAATCATATTTAAAACTAGTTAATACATTTACAGATTTTATAAAGTTTTCAGTGATTCGCTCAGTTCCAATTATTTTCATTATTGAAAATATAATATTTCGGGATTCACACATAATCGGAATTCCCCCATATGTCAATGTGAAGAGACCTATAAAAGAAATCTCTTCCATATTTAATGTCCCTTCCACTTCAGAAAACTTTAATTTTCCAGAAGGACATGTGATAATTCCGTAAAAATTTTCAGGATCTTGCCCAGAAATCGCAATATAACACAATAACTCACCGATTGAACTGCTTTCAGATTCTTCTTTCATTTTTTGAAAAGCAACATTAGCACTGGCTGAAAACGCCTCAACCGAAATTGGTAAATTACGACCACTAACTTCCCTAGCATCTAATGTTAAACCTGTTGAGCTTACAAGGCTATATCTTATATATATAGGGTTTTGTATTGAGTCTAATACATAACTTATAGATGGTAATAGATTGGTAGAATCAAATTTTTCTGGAGAATAAGATACGAAAGGTACTTCAGACCCCATACCAAAGAGATAAATCGCACTTCGAACTTTGTTTGAAAAATATTCAAGATCTCTCTCAGTTTCATCATTATTACCAAAAAAAGCTCCTAATTTCTGTTTTATATAGTACATAGAACTTGCTAAATTATCTGCATCTAATGGCCATTCTTTATGATAATCATGAACAATTGTTAAGAGAGTTTGATTTATTCGAATCGTTATTAAACACACCTTATCAAAGAATGAAAAAGAAATAACTTGATCTTTAATACTCAAATCTTCCCAACTTTCTTCGCTCGCTGAAAACGCTGCCGAAGCTAAACTAGTAATACGATTAGGGTTTATCTCAATATCACTTTTCCTTCCAATTTTCGCTATAGAAAGCCCATTCAAATCACATAAGATTACCAAAATTGTGCCCTGAGATGCCCTCAAGATTGAAGTCAAGTATTTTATTAACGAATCTCTTACACTCATAAAAAAACCTATTTTTTTTATCTAACCTTATAATTCTATCTGCTTTAATAACAATAATCTTAATTCTTAAATATTTCTTATTTTTATTTTTAACTATTAATTTAATCTAAAATAATTTTATACTCTTAACTAAAAAATTTATTTAGTTTTTCGCATTTTAAATACTAAATTTACTACAATATTTGTTATTTTAATGCGGGAATTGCCAAGTCTGGTCTACGGCGCTGGACTTAGAATCCAGTCTCAGAGGAGTTCGAGGGTTCAAATCCCTCTTCCCGCATTTAATTTACAATAATAAAAATAGCATATTTTTAATAAGGTAATCATTTCTTTTTCTATTATAAAAAAATTTAAAATCAAGCGTTAACTAGAAAGTTTATTAAAATAATTGTTTTTAGCATTCTCTGCCAAAAAGAATAGGAAAAAATGTTATTTTAAAAACGCTTCTGTAGTGTAGTTCGGCCAAACTTTCCGAAAAGGAAAGGGCTCCGCATGCTAGGCTTTCACCCTGGTGACAATACGGCACATGTCGATCCGTATCATTAACCGGGTTCGAATCCCGGCAGAAGCACCACATGTATTTCGCATTGGAAAATAATCTGCCTCGATAGCTCAGTTAGTGAGAGCACCGTATCGGTGTGCTTGATAAAGTAGAGCACCCGGCTCGAATAATGGACGGATTTACCATTATTCCCGGAAGTTAACCGGGCGGTCGCATGTTCGATTTGTTGACTAACCTCTGGGCAATACGAGAACCATAAAACAATCGATTTCCGAAGTTTGGTTTAGCTCGGGGCGCTTAAATCCTCTTACTCTTATTTATTATGGGTTAATGTTTAAATTCATAACTTAGAAATATGGCAATTTCTAAAAATAGGGCAAATTATGTTTGACTTGCGTAAAATATAAGCCACTTAGCCATGGCTTGAAACGATTCGTTTATGTTTATATTTTCTTTTGAAGAAGTGAGAACGCATTGATTGCATTTAGCGTTTTGGGCGTATTCATTTGCGATTTCGTAATCCACTTCGTGGTTCGATAAATCCCACTTCATACCCATAAGAATAATAGGCACAAAACCTGCTTTTTTGCGAATTATTTTTAACCAACCTGGAATTTCTCTGAAAGTGTCGTAATCCGTTACATCAAAGCAAATAAAAGCTCCACTAGCACCCTTACAATAGTCTGGTAAAAGCTCTCGGAAGCGTTTTTCTCCTGCGAAGTCCCATAATTGCATTTTTACGGACTCTCCTGTGTCAAGGACTTCTGACTTTGTGTGAAATCCCGCACCTATAGTCATCTTATAGCCTTCTTCAAACTTTCCTTTACAATATCGAGTCACCATAGCAGTTTTTCCCACACCACCTGCTCCTGCTACGATTACTTTAAAAATCCATGAACTCATCATTTTTTATATCATGAATTGTTTTTTTTAATAATATTAAATAAGAATTTATTTTTATAATGTTGCTAATCATAAAACCTAAAAACCCAAAAACCAACTCCATATAAAAATTTAACATTTTTAAAATTATACAAAACCAAAATAAAAAAAGGTTTTTATAAGATTTAATTCTATTATTTTTTAGTACTGTATTTTAATAAGTTTCAATAATAAAGGTTGTGAAAAAGGAGTATTAAAGAAGAAGACATTTGTCCGGTATGTAGTTTTCCGAAAGACCTATGTATATGCGATAGTTTAAGCGCAGATGAACAACAAATTATTATCTCTAACGATCGAAGGAAATGGGGGCGTGTGGTTACCGTTATCACCTTCGAAGGGAATATAGACGCAAATTTAAAGGATATTCTTACGCAAGCTAAAAAGAAATGTGCTTCTGGAGGAACTGTTAGAGGAAATTTAATCGAGCTTCAAGGCGACCACAAGTTTAAGTTGAAAAAATTTTTAATTGACTTGGGCTTTCCTGAAGAAAATATCATCATTCGACAAGGGATGATGAAGAAACCATATAGAAAACGATAAAATAATAATAGTACCGATAGTTCATTTGTTTTTTTTTTATTCTATTTTAGTATTAAAAAGGAGATAAAATAGATTTCGATGAGTGCAATATTTTACAAAGTAATTTTTAAAGGGACTAAAGGAGATAAAAACGAATCCCATTCACTAACTTTTAAAAGTATAATCTCTGATAAACCGATTAATATTCCTTCTCAATATTTTTCGTCTCTAAAAATATTAAGCCAAAAGCGTCAAAATGTAATAAATTTTCAAAACATTCGAGAAGTAATAAAAAGTGGAGATGCCGCTTTTAATTATAATTTTAATTATTATATCGTTATTCTCTACACATTTTTATCAGATGGAAAAAAGGAAGGTTTTCTAATTGGGAATGCAAAAAAGCTAGGAGATATTTTAATTGGTATTTGGCCATTTAATCAACCGAATACTCAACTTACCTCAGAAATGATTTTAGAAAAGTTAGATGTTCTTACCAATAGTGAAAATTTTAAAAATATAAGCGTAATTTATTCTTAATGAAGCCTATAAAGTTTATAAGAATGTGCTATCATTCTTCTTTAGGAAATCTAATAACTCATTTTCTTTAGGCATACCAGATCTCGCACCTAATTTTTGAATCTTCAAAGAAGCTGCCGCATTACCGTATTTACAAGCCCTTTCCAAATCCCAGCCTTTAATCCAATAAGCTAGGGAAAATGCGCCATTGAACGTATCTCCTGCCCCCGTAGTATCAATAACATGTTTAATATCGTAAGTAGGTATCCTTTTTTGAAAGTCACTTGTGGTTATTAAAACCCCCTTACTTCCTAACGTAATAATTACAATAGGTATCCCTTTTTTCACTAAAATATTAGCTGCCTTTTCAGGACTATCGCTGTTCGTTATTGATTTTGCCCCTTCTTTATTTGGAATTAAAATATCAGCGTTTAAAAGCATATTTTTTAAATTTTGCCAACCTCTTTGCGCAATTTGAGATTCTAAATCAATACTGATTTTAACGTTATTTCTTTTAGCAATTTCAATGGCTTTTTCAGTAACTTCCTGATGAATCATTGTAGTATGTAATAGCTTAGATTCTGCTATAAATGATTCATTTAAATCATTAACATCAATTTTTGTTGTTTGCATGTGAGGAGATTGAATTATTGACTTTTCCCCTTGAGCAATAAATATAAAGTTAACAGGTGTTTTTTTATTTGGCTTCTTTACAATAAAAGTTGTGTCTACCTTTTCTTCAATGAAATCTTCAACCAAGAAATCACCGTACGAATCATTTCCAACAGCACCTATAAATCCGCATAAACCCCCTAATCTAGCTACCGCTACTAAATAATTTGCTGTAACACCGCCCGGAAAATAATTCTCGCTTAATGCATCAATCTTCTCGTCCGGCTTTGGAATGTGTGGTATTTCAGCAACCCAATCTAAAACGACTTCGCCTAACCCAACAATATCGACATGCCTCATGTTTCCAATCTAAAAATTAATAATTTTTAAGATAATTTATGAAATAGAAACAAAAATTAATAAAAAAGCTTTTTTATAAAAATTTATTTAAGTCAAGATTTCTTTCATTATGTTATCTAATTCTTCTTCCACATTAATATCTTGGAAATTTGAAGCAACTATTTCGTAGGAATCGCTATAATCATTAAATTTAACTTTTCCTCTAATCATAATATCTCTTC
The DNA here is from genome assembly GCA_018238625.1 of Promethearchaeota archaeon. Classification (GTDB taxonomy): domain Archaea; phylum Asgardarchaeota; class Lokiarchaeia; order Sigyniarchaeales; family SOKP01; genus SOKP01. The sequence goes on along the minus strand of JABCSY010000012.1, from coordinate 34,051 downwards.
CCACGAGTTCTGAGGAGAATTTCTCTAACAATTTATCGTAATCTGGAGTATCTTTCACTTTTACAACTAAATCAGCTTCAGTACCAACTAATTTCTCTGCAGCTTCTCCAATAAAAGTAGCCCTAATCTTACCGCTTTCATCCTCAACGATATGACTAACGATCATCGTCATTTTACTATCTCCCTTTTTATCACAAGTACAATTATCAATCTTTTTTCTACAATTTGTACATGCTTCATAGAATCTGATGTTCTTCAACTCATTTGAAATAAAACCTTTAATTTCAAAAAAGCCAGATGATTGAATCGAATTAATTTCCGTGAAATTTTTCGAAAAAGAACCAGTCTTCTCTTTAGTAGGGGTTTTAGCAATTTTTAAATTTGAGATTTTTAGATCTATTTTTTCTAAACTTGAATCAATTGAAATTGTTGCTTCATTTTTATCCGAATAATTACTAAATCTTAATTCAACGCTTTTTAACGAAATACCCTCTCCAGCCTTTAGAGACTTCGATAATTCATCTGCTTTTTCTCGCCACGCAGTAATTCTTATACTATCAGTATCGTCACTTACCGTAAAACTTAATAGAGATACATCATCTCCTGATTTTAGCGTTATCCTTCTTAAGTCCTCTACTGCGGTAATAACGCCCTGAAATGAAATGTAACCCTTTTCATCTTGAAGCTTTACGATTTTATCAATAAATTTTGCTTCTAAATTCAATTTTTTATCTTTTTTAGTTATTTTTGTCCACGAATTTGCGTGCACATCGATTCTGTTTTCTGCATAGGTGCTTTTTCTAGGATTTAGGTTAGTCAGTGAAATAAAATCACCTTCTTCAAGATTTTCGATTTTTTCGATATCTTCGTTCCAAAAAGTAATTCTCACTTTTCCCGTCGAATCTCTCAGTATTATTGAACTTACACTACCGTTTTGACCATCTTTTCTAACGAAATCTTTTACGGGAAAATGGCTCATTACTTTTCCCTCAGTCGATATAGATCCTAAATTTTCATTGATATCTTGTATTTTTACGAATTGTTCTTTAATTTTTGAGTATTTTTTATAATCTACATCCTCAGGAGCCAAATTAATCTTGCTAAATCCTCCAACATGAATTTCAATTCCGCCTTCTCTTCCTTTTTTTGCATTAGCATTTGAAATTTTAACAATCTCATTTTTTTCAAAGCGTTCATCTTTAAAAATACTCACTTGCTCATCCCATAAAACAATTCGGATATCCCCTGTATTATCATGCAACAAAAACGACCCTACATGTCCCGTTTCTCCACTTTTTTTATTGAAACTATTAACACGATGAATTTCCTTAATTCTACCGACAATCACTATATTTTTCATATTTAATGTAATATCTGATATATTTAACTCAATTTCGTTTAAGAGTTCCTTATTTTCGCTCGTCACATCTACACCTAACTCTTTAGCAATTACAAACAAAGCTCCTTCGTCTGAGATTAAACCCTTAAGCTCTTCTTTTTTTTCTTCCACTAAAGTTTGAATATCAGTTCTAGATAGCCCTGTATCCTCAATAATTTTATTAATATATGCTTCCGTTTTCATTTCTTTCACTACTTTAAAAAGGTTTGTTTATTCAAAGATAATTTTAGAATTAATACTTTAAAAATAAAACTATTTAATAATTAATTAATCACTATTAAAAAAAAAAAAGAGTATTTCATATTGGTAATTTGTCGATATATTAGAAAAAATAAAAGTTTTAAGTTAAAAAGATGAGTAGTTTTAAAATCATACCTGTAATTGACGTGTTAAATTCTGAGGCAGTCCATGCAATAAAAGGGGAACGAGAGAGATATAAACCGTTAAAGGCGGTATGGATAAATAACTGTGATCCAATAAAAATTGTTAAAAAATTAAAAGATGAGTATGAAATTAATGATATATATATTGCCGATTTAGATGCAATAATCAAAAAAGAACCTAATTTCAGTTTATTAGATAAAATTTTAGCCATACCAAATGTTAAAATCATTATAGATCCAGGAATTTTATCTATAAAGAATGTTAGAATGTATTCTAAATATAACATAGATGCATTAATATTAGGATTAGAGACGATAAAAAAATTAAAAGTCATTTCTAAATGTTTACAAATTTTTGGTAAGAATAAAACCATTGTAAGTATTGATATGTACAACGAATTGATTCAAACCAATATAAAAGAATTACAAAAACAGAAACCAATTGAAATTATAAAGAAGATTGAAAATTTAGGTGTTGAAAAAATAATTCTACTTGATCTTTATAAAATAGGGCAAAAGTTAGGCGGAATCCCGCAGTTATATCAAGAAATAAGGGATAGTTTTAAGGGAAATATAATCGTTGGAGGGGGAATTAAGGATATAGATGATATAAAATTATATCATCAGCATAATTTCTCAGGAGTTCTAATAGGAACCGCTTTACACGATGGAACTATCAATTTTGATAAAATAAGAAGGTTTAATCAAAGTTAATCGATAAAAATCACACCAGAACTTGATACATTTAATGATTTTTTACAAACTGGACAAGCATGTTTCATTCTTACCCAATCTATGAAATGTCCTTTATGGGCTTTCGCTTCACAAATTGGACAACCAGTTACTTCATCGAAAATTTCAATGGGCTTTCCACAAACTGTACATTTCGTTTTGGATGCAGTAGATATTCTAATAATTTCCTTTTTTATATCAAGCACAACATTTTCAGTATTTTCAGCAGTAGGATTAATCTGTTTTAATTCCGTTTTAATATCAACGCAAAAGATAGTTCCTTCGCTATCATCCTTTTTATTGCCAATCCAAACAACTTTACCCTTGAAATAACTGGATCCTTGATTTTCTAAAGAGAGGTTCAATCTTCGATCTTCCATTACAAATGTTTGAATAACTTTAGTATATTTTAATCCATCTAAATTTAAGGATATTTGTTTAATAACTTCAAATGGCTCTCTAAATACTTCGTTTGTTATGTCTACTTTTGTGATTTCTTTTGGTGACATAATAAATTCATGATTTTTTTGATATTTAATAATAATTATTTAATTTAAATTTTTATATCATTTGTTCTTTATATGTTTTAATTTAAATTTTTATATCATTTGTTCTTTATATGTTTTAATTTAATTACAAATATCTAAAAATAAAAAATTATTTTAGCTTAGTAATATAAAAGATCTATTATTAAACGCATTTATTTATTAAATGAGTAAATTCTAATCGTTCCATTCAAAAAGACATTTAAATTTGACTGATTATGCAAAAAAGAATCAAATTATTGATAAGCCCTAAAGATATTGAGGAAGCAAAAGTTATTGTTCAACATAAAGATGTGAATTATATCGATTGTAAAAATCCAAGCGAAGGTTCTCTTGGAGCAAATTTTCCTTGGATTATAAAAAAAATGAAAAACCTAATTCCTCCTAATAACTCTCAATTATTGAGCGCAACTATTGGAGATTTCCCTAATTTACCGGGTTCAGCTTCGTTAGCCGCTCTAGGTGCTGCAGTATCGGGGGCGGATATTATTAAAGTGGGGCTTAAAGGGCCAAATACCGAAAAAGAAGGCATTAATTTAATGACTAAAGTTGTAAAAGCTGTAAAAGATTATGATAAGAGTATAAAGATCGTCGTAGCGGGTTATGCCGACAGAATACGGATGAATTCATCACCAGATTTTTTATCCATTCCCACTATCGCAGAAAAATCTGGTTCTGATATTGCAATGCTTGATACATACATCAAAGATGGAAAAAATTTGTTCGATTTTTTAAATGTTAAACAACTTAAACAGTTTAGAGATAAATCAAAAGAGTTAAACCTTGAAGTTGCTCTAGCTGGAAACTTATTGAAAGATTCAATCCCGAAAATAAAAGAGATATCACCCGATTTAATTGGCGTTAGGAGCGTGGTTTGTGAAGGATATGACAGAAATCATGGAATGATAAAAGGATATCTTATTGAAGAATTAAAATCAGAATTATACAATTAAACCGTTTATGAGAGAATTTCAAATAGACGATCCAGACATCATTATAAAAGAAGCAAATAAAGAAGATTTAATAGAGTTGAATCTGTGTGCTAAAGAATTTTTACAACTAATTGAAGATTTTAATATTAATTTTTTAAATCGCAAATATTTCACATTAAAAGCATATTATAAGAAACTTTTAGTGGGAATTTTAGTTGCGGAAGAAAAAAATCACAAGGTTGATTCTTTGGAAAAAATTGTGCCTAAAACGAATCTCTATCTAATATATGTAAATCCAAATTTCAGGAAAAAGCATATTGGAAAAAAAATATTAATAAACTACTTAGCCATTCAAAAAAAAAAAGGAATTGCTTCTATTTTTGTAGAATTACCTCATAAATATAAAAAAGGGATTCAATTTTTTCAACATAATAAGTTTCATCAAATTAACAAAGTAAAAGACAAAATTATTTTAGAAATTAATTTATGGACCGATTTTGGAATAAGATCTTCTGATTTTATAGCAAATAATCTTAGTGATGTATTTAATTGAATATTATCTGAGAAATGCTTTTTAAATTTTTAAAATAATCGTTCTATTTAATAACATTATTTTGGTTACATTAATAAACTAAATTTATGCACAACAAAGAATTGGGAATTATCGGGATTGGAAAAATCGGTTCTAGTTTATTAAAGAGATTAATTTCTACGAATACTCTTAATAAAAATGAAATTATTATTTTTGATATTGATGAAGACAAAAGAAATATACGATCTAAGGAATTTAATGTTGAGATTGCTGAAAGTAATGCGGATTTAGTGCGTTCATCCAAATACATTTTAATTGCTGTTATTCCTCAAGTAATTGATACCGTTTTGCTTGAAATTGGCTCAATAATCACAGAACAACAAACAATTATCTCTGTAGCAGCAGGAATTTCTCTTACTCACATTACTAAATATATTAATAGCCCAATTGGATTAATAAGAATAATGACAAACACTCCAGCACTTGTAGGTGCTGCAGCAACGGCAATGGCATACAATGAAAACATCAAAAATTACCAAATAGACTTTGTTAAAAAACTTTTTAATGCTGTTGGTATAGTAGTAGAATTAGATGAAGTTCATTTAGATGCGGTTACAGGACTATCTGGAAGCGGTCCTGCATATATTTTTATTATTATTGAAGCATTAGCTGACGGTGGCGTGAAAATGGGCTTACCTAGAGCCGTATCTCTAAAATTAGCTGCTCAAACGGTTTTGGGTTCTGCAAAATTACTATTAGAAACAGGTAAACACCCCGGGGAACTGAAAGATATGGTAGCCACCCCTGGAGGGACGACTATTACTGCAATACATGAAATTGAATCAGCTAAATTGAGAGCAACCATGATTAGGGCCGTAGAATCAGCTACAATAAAATCAAAATCATTGAATTCTGCAAAAACTAAAAATTAATTTTTTTAAAAAGAGATTGTATTTTTGTTATTAATAGTTAATTTAAATATTAATATATCTGGTTTATATGTATTTAAAACTTCCAAAACCTCGTTTTCGCTTCCTTTTTTGCAAAATATGTAAACTGAGCGCCCTAATTGATTCATACTGGCACCAATGATGTCTAATTTGTGTAAATCATTTAATAAATCCCTAATTCTATCTAAATGTAAAATATTTATTATCTCTGACTCCTCTACAAATTGAAATGAAACCCTAATAAAACTTCTATAATTAGGCTCTAACATTAATTTATTCAAAGCAATCTTACCAGCTCGTTTTATTTTTGAACTCAAACTTGCATCTGATAAGATCGATTTTGTTTGTATCGTTCCAAAAGAGCCACAAATCACTAAAAGATCACTAGGACTTTTTAAGCGTTCATAGGTGCAAGGATAACCTGGTTCTTTTAATATGCATAGACCTCTTCCTAATTGGCCGCACACGGTTCCTAATCCCGTTTTTTTTACAACTTCTGCAATATGAGCAATCTTTCCATTTTCTAAAACGCCCAAGTTTAGATTAAATAGTTTATTCAACCCAAAAATCGTTCCTAATGCACCTGAACCACTTGCGCCATATCCGCATCCAACGGGTAAATCGAAAAAATGTTCGATTTTAACTTTAACGGGATCCTTTATCAATTTTTTAACATAATCAAAGATAAAATGTGTTGTTTCTGCTTTTTTATCAAACTTTTCTTCATTAATATAAATTGTACAACAACTTTCTTTTCCCTTCTCTAAGTTTTCAAATGATAAATCTGTTCTTCCTTTCCCACTTACGTTAAATCCGGCTCCTCGAGAACCAATTTGCTCAGGGGTGTTAATTATATTACCATTCTTTTTATCTACAATCTCAAAAAAGCCAGAAATACGATGTGGAACTTCAACTGTAATTTTATTTGTCGTATTAGCCATACTCCTTGAATAATCAAATTTATCAATTCAATTATAATATATATTATTAAAAAATAAAAATCAATTATATTTTATTATGAAAAAGAATATTGTGATAAAGATTGGGGGTTCTCTTTTATTTTCTGAAGGGAAAACGATAAATTCTAAAAAAATTACTGAATTTTGCAATATAGTCAAAAACAATAAAGAATACGATTCCATTGTTATTGTTTGTGGAGGAGGAATAATAGCGAGGGAATACATTGATGTTATAAGAGATTTTACTCAGAATGAGGCCTTATGTGATTTGATTGGAATTGATATTTCGCGTATAAATTCTCGATTAATTATTTCCAATTTGAAAGAATTTGCTTACCCCCAAGTACCAAAATCAATTGAAGAGTTATCAATTGCTATTCTAACTCATAAAATTGTAGTAATGGGTGGTTTACAACTGGGTCAATCGACAACCTCCGTAGCAATTGAAGTTGCAGAGTATATAAATGCAAACAAGTTAATAATCCTCACAGATGTAGAAGGTATATTTGATAAAGATCCAAAGCTCTTTAAAGATGCAAAATTGATTAAACATCTTTCTTATGGTAAACTACGAGATATAATTTTACAATCATCAGGAGATAAGCAAGCAGCTGCGGGAGAGTATAGGATTTTTGATGCAGTTTCTCTACAAATTTTAAAAAGAAGTAAAATTACAATATTGGTAATTTCCGGAAAAAAGTTAGTTCAATTTAACAAATTTTGGGAAAATGAAAAAGAGATTATTGGTACTACTATATCAAACTAAGTTTTTTTATGATAAATTATTTTAATTTGTAACATTTTACTAACATAGTTCTAAACAGTCAATATATAGATGAAATAAAAATGTCTCAAACTTCATGGAAAGACCAAATTAAAAAGAAATGGGGTCCTCATGGTCATTGTCCAATATGCGGAAAAGCAATGCCAACGGATAAACAGTTTTGCAGTCAAACTTGTCGAGATAATTATCTCACACATGAAAAAAAGAAAAAGAAAAAAAGTAGAGTTCAAATGCTTTTTATGTTCGGGATGATGGCGGTCCTTTTTGTATTTATGTTCTTTTTACAACCATAATGCGAATATCACATCATCTTCAAAAAATTATTAATTTACATTTATCATTACAAAATAAATAAGAGATAATAAAGGATTAAAATAGAGCAGAGATAACCAAGCCAGGTCAAAGCAAGAATTATTTCTAAATAAGGAATAATTAAGCGGCAACCGGTGATGGACATTTTCAAAAACCATAATCATTTGCGTTTTTGAACCACACTCAAGATCCATTGACATAGGTCTACAGGGGTTCAAATCCCCTTCTCTGCATTTTTTCTCTTCAAAATAGTTCTAATTTCAACCTCAATAATTACTTATCAGAATTGTTAGAGATTTCATTTAACGCTTCATTTAAAAATAAGATCAGCGCTTTTACGATCTCGCTTTCGTTTTCTACTGATTTCAAAAACAACAATAATAATACTGGGGCATTAAGATAAGAAGTTGTCTTATCAACAATAATTTTACTTAATAATTTTCTTTGGACTCCGAATAACTGATGTGTAACTGATGACGCTTTCATTCCTTCAATTGTAGGTGGGCTTCCTAAAGTTACATTTCCGATACCTCTGTTTTCTTGATCAGAGATAAGTAAGAGATAACTTTTTTGCAATTTAAAAAGCGATAAATAAATCTTAATCTTATCAATCTCTTTAGTTTTTTCGATTATGGGTCTCATTTATTATCAATACTATTGTTAAATTAATAAATCTGCGTTTTATAAACCTTTTATGTTTGTTTCTTTAATGGCTTCTTCTACTTCATAATTTTTGTGAACAATTAAATAAAGCGCTTTCACAACTTTAGTAGGATTATCCGCTTGAAATACATTTCTTCCATAGGCAACTCCAGCGCCTCCAACATCTATGGATTGCTTAGTTACTTCTAAAATTTCTTTAATCCCCGCTTTAACTCCTCCCGCGATAATTACTGGTGCCATGCACCCTTCAATTACTTCACTAAAAGAATCAGGGTCACCCGTCCAATTAGTTTTCACAATATCTGCCCCTAATTCAGCAGCGACTCTTACTGCGATTTTAACGACTTCAACATCGTGTTCGTTTTCGATATTTTCCCCTCTAGGATACATCATAGCCAAAAGGGGCATTCCAAACTCTCGGCATTCACGTGAAACTACTCCTAGAATTTCTAGCATTTCTGGATCTGCCTTTGTTCCAATATTAATATGCAAAGATACACCATCGGCCCCTAATTTTACTGCGTCTAATACGTTATTTACTAAAACTTTATAATTCGACTCAGGACTTAGAGAGGTTGAACCAGATAAATGTAAAATTAAGCCAATATCTGGACCATATCTTCTATGGGCGTATAACGGAATCCCTATATGCCCTAAAACGGCATTTGCGCCCCCTAAAGCTATTTTGTTTACCATTTCACCTAAACTTCTTTTAATTCCTTTAATAGGACCTACAGTTAATCCATGATCCATAGGAACTATGATCGTCTTATTTGTTTCCCTATTAAAAATTCGTTCTAATCTAATTCTTTTGCCTATATAGCCCGAAATCGATTACTCACCAATTAAACAATGAATTTATAATTTTATTTTAATTGAGAATTATATAATATAGTTTACAGCATTTTTTTAATTCTATTAAATTATATAAGTACTTGAATTCTAATGTCTACATCTAAACACAATTCTACAATTAAAAAAAGTATTGCGCTAACACGATGCTATAACTGTGATAGTGAAATAAACGACCCAATTCGGAAATATTGTGAAAATTGCAACGCAATTCTTAATCCTAACGATTTGAAGTGGAGGAATAGTTTTATTGCTTTTAGCTGTTTATTATGTTTAATTCCCTTTGTTATCGTGATCGTTATTAATTTAATGTGAATACAATTACTAAGGAGAAAAAACAACATCTGATATACGTTGCCGACGTATATCAAAATCATGATCAACATGAAGAGTGATACAATGTTGATCTTTATTTTGAGGGTTATTGTGAACATAACTTATAGGAACAACAGGTAGCTTTGATTTTGATATAAAATTCTTTGGAATTGGCACGGGGATTATTTCATTACACCGTTCACAATTGACTAAAACTACTTTTATTTGTTCCGATCCAAGCTTTTTCATTTTAATAAGCAAGTCAGTAGAAAGACCCGGAGAATTAACCGTTAACTTTTCTTTATTTTTTGGTGCTTCAGGAACTAAGGGAATATCCATTTCTAAATCCTCATCTGTTTTATACACTGTTTTTCTTTTATCTATTTTTTTTTTTAGTTGTTTAACCACTTTTCTACGCTCGTTGCTATTTTGAGAATTAAGATTTTTGAAATGTAATTTGTTTGAGATAGGTATTTTGTCACTACTTTTTGAAGATTTTTGATTGTTTTTACATTATTTCTGAGAACTTTCCAATAATATCGCTATAGTTAAAAGTCAATTTACACTCCAAATATTTGTCTTAACTCGTTATATATTTTTGAAAGTTCGGATATGATATGGGCGTTATTTTGTTGAAGATAATAGTTAATGTATCCTGAAAGCCCCTCGCCATCTTTTATCCACTCTAAGAAAGACTGAATTTCCCCTTTTAATTGAGGTTCTACACTTTTTCCTGCAACAGGCGCAACACCGCTTTCACTAAATTGAGTATTAGCGCCCACATAAGCTTGTTTTGAACTTAACTCTGAAACTGCTCTTGATGTATCCATCGTTGCCCCCATAGGTTCACCATCTGGTTCAAGATATATTAAAACTTTGTGTTCTTCATCTTTTGCTCCAATTATGTGCCCTTCGCCCTTAATTGAAGTAGCTACCATCCTTTCTGATGTACATTGAAGCACAGAATATTTTACACCCGAAATTATGATAAACGGAGCGTTTAAACCGCTCCAACTTGAACTAACTTTACCAATATCAGAACTAATGTCCCAATTATCTGTTGAGTAAAGAATGTTATTTCTTCCTTGAATTACAGCAGCAGCAATAATACTGGGATCTTTTTGCATTAAATTATAAATAACAGTTGCTGGATCAGCTGGCATTTTTTCCTCAATTTTTTAGATTTATATATCCTCTAGTGAAGAATTAATAATAATATATTAGTATAAATATAATTATAAAATTTTTATTAAAATGTTATGGGTTCGGAATTTTATTTTTTTGATGACCTTATATTAATTCTCCCAAACCTAGGTTTATCTTGAAATTCATTCTTTTCATTCAATTTGTTTTTAAATATTATTTTATTTTGAAAAAATAAATTATGTTTGGAATCATTTTTTTTTAGTTCATTCAGATGATCTTTTAGAAAAATTTCTTTTCTAAACAATTTCCCACACACGGGACAACTGAAATATGGGTTTTCCAAAAGACCTTTAGGTTTTTGAACAACAACTGGAAAAATCTTTCTTTGATGTGATTTTCCATCAAGGTTCCGACAATAATGCCTTCGTAATTTTCCGTAAGGTGGGTACTCAAAAAAGATTTTACTTCCATGAGTGCATTCCCAATATAACACATCTGCACCACACTTTCTGCAAGATGTCTGAAATGATCGAAGATAACAATGCTTACCATGACTTTTATAAAAATGTCGCATTATATAATCAGAAAAATATAACTTATTAAAATTTTTCGGTGAAATGTTAAGAACAAAAATTTTAAAATGTGATTTTTATTAACTGATAAATCCTAAAAACGCAAACATTTAAAAGTATGACTTTAATTATAGAAATTAAGGAATTGAAATATGTGTGGGTATAAGTAATTGGATCTTTCAATGCTTCAAAATAATTTAAATTTATGCCCAGAATGTGGAAACACAAATCTGATTTCTGATAGCGCCCGTGGTGAGTTAATTTGCAATGTATGTGGTTTAGTTTTAAGCCAAAAAATCATTGATTCTGGTCCTGAATGGAGAGCTTTCTCTTCAGAAGAAGCCAATAAAAAAGCCAGAGTAGGAGCGCCAACAACTTTGACACTCCATGATAAAGGACTAAGTACTATGATTGGGTGGAAAAATAAAGACGCTTTCGGTAAATGTATAAGCCCAAAAATGAAGGCTGAAGTGTATCGCTTAAGAAAATGGCATGTAAGGACGAGGACAAATAAATCAATAGATCGAAATTTAGCTCATGCTATGAACGAATTAGATCGCTTTTCTTCTCAATTGAATCTATCCAAAGCCTTAAAAGAATCAGCAGCTCATATATATCGAAAAATGGCTCATAAAAATCTAATAAGAGGAAGATCTATTGAGGCAATGTTAATAGCTTCCATTTATTTATCATGCCGGTTGAATAATATTCCGAAAACTTTGGATGATTTTGTCGAATTTGCCTTAGTCGATAAAAAAAAAATTGCTCGTTGTTATAGGTTAATTCTAATTGAATTAAAAATAAATATTCAAGTTTCCTCTCCAATAAATTTCATCCCTCGATTTTGTGCTGAATTAAATCTTTCAGGGAGAACTCAGAATCGCGCAGCAGAATTATTAAAATTAGCAAAAAAGTATCATATAACGGCTGGAAAGGCTCCCACTGGTCTAGCGGGTGCAGCTTTATATGTAGCGGCGATACAAGAGGGAGAACGCAGGACTCAAAGAGAGATCTCATTAGCAGCAGGGGTAACTGAAGCTACTATACGGAATAGGTATAAAGAACTTGTAAATCATATGAGATATGAATCCATAGATCGCATTTAAAAAGATCTTACTTTCAAACTAATAAAGTCTTATATCACTTTAATTCTTTTTATAACATCAGGGCGTTTTTTGTATAGGATGCGAAATCCACAGTGGGAACATTTAATTCCAGGAAGAGCGTTTAATTCCTTTTTAGAGACTTCTTTCCCACAACTTTTTCTAGCGCAGACATACTTCATATTTTTTAAAATGAATTAAAGTTAAAATATTTTTCGCAAATAATTAAAGTTGTTAGTAGAATTCCTAAAAACACTAATAATGTAAAAAAATAAATAGTTTTAAATGTATAATGATTTTCTCTTATCGTCAATATCAACAAATTGAAATGTACCGAGATCTTTTTCCAATTGTTCTCTTTTATTTTGAAGACTTTTCGTAATATCTTCTAAATTATCAAGAGAATATTTCTTTTTAATTGGTAACATAAAAGATTTCTTAATCATTTCTAAGAGTGTTATTGAAGCTTTTAAATCGGTGATATCCTCATTAAGCATCGCAATATTATCCGTTTCGGCTAAAAGAACAATCCCGTCTATATTAAATCTCGCTTTTGCCAAAGTTGGAATTAACCCATTAGCACCAATAATAACCCCTTTTTGGATTTTTTCACAATTATTTTTTGATAAAAAATTCTCTAACAGTTCTCGGTTAGTTGAACTTGCAAATATTTTTGGAATTTTTGAATCAATCTTGCGACTATTTACGGGATACGCTCCCAAAGCAATTATCAACTTAATTTTACATTGGTTTATTATCTCTGTAAGAAAATTTGAAATTCTATATATGCCTTTAGGTGTTAAACTTTGCGCATCTGCAGTAATTAAAATAATATCTCTTCTATTACTTGGATCTTTCCAAAAAAGAATTTCTGCTTTAGGTGCTGATAATAGGCTATCATCAACTATCGCTCCTGCGGGGTAATCATCAAATATAAAATCCATAAAATTTTGGGCATCTAATTGTCCAATTAAAGAATCTATAGCGAATTTTCCAACATCAGCGATACCTGGCATTCCTAAAATACAAATAGGGGCTTTAAATTCTTCTTCTTTAATATTATTATGTTTAATAATCCTTATCCCAGACTCAGTCAATTTTTTTACCTTAAGTATTGTTTATCGATATAATTAGAATCTTTTTAATATCTTTAAATCAATGTGTTATCCTAATAGACTCATGATTTACTGTTAAAGTAATATATTAATATTATCACCTAAATTAATTTTTTAAGGTATTTATAAATATAATGAGGATTTCATATCAATATCATCTGAAAAAGGTAATTTTTTGGAATTGACTGAGCTAAATTATGAATGTATAAAATGCGGAACATGTTGTCATGAAATTTTTGGTTCCAAAAAAAGAATACCAATATATCCTAAAGAGGCAAATAAATTAATAGAAATCGCTAAAAAAAAGGGTATTGCCTTTAAAATTATCGAAGACTTAGTATTTCCAGATATTTTAAACAAAAAAATACTTGTTGTGACATATAAAATACGATTGGACAACGAAACTCAAGGATGTCCTTTTTATGATAAAAGAAATGGTTGTACAGTACAAGAAATTAAACCGTTAGCATGCAAGGCTTACCCCTTGGCTTTAAAACAAGTTGATGCCTTTAATTTTCAAATAAGTATTGATCCATTATGTAATTATGTAATTAGATATTACGATTTCCTAAAAAATGCGGATTTTAATAACATTAAAAAGATTTTTAGAGATGAATATCCTAAAGCTCTAGAACACCTAAAAAAGAATAAAAAGATTATGTTAAAAATTAAAAAACTCGAATATAAAAACAAAATTCAAATATCGAGAAAAATTATGCTTGATGATTTTAATAAATATTTAAATGAATGGGAAAGGGAAGAAATAACTACAAATTAAAATTTAAAGCGAACGATGAGAAAATTTATATCTTTACTTTCAGGTGGTTTAGACAGCTCAATCGCAGCGTATTTAATGATAAAAAGGGGTTTTACTCCGGTGTTTCTCTCATTTTTAACCTCAGATGATGAAAATCATTCTATGAAAAACAAAGTTATAGATCTTGTCAAATTATTATCAAAATACACAGATAACGAATTAAAAATCTATATTATTAACCACGATAACAACTTGGAAGCTTTTAAACAATTTTGCGACAGAAAATTAACTTGTGTTTTATGCAAGCGATTAATGCTTCGAACAGCAAAACGTTTAGGGAGGTTAGAAAATACTAAAATAATTGTTACAGGAGATATTTTGGGAGAACAAGCCAGTCAAACTTTAGATAATTTATATTCATATAATAGTATAATTCAAGATTTTATAGTATTAAGACCGTTAATAGGATGTGATAAACAAGAAGTAATAAATATAAATAAAAAAATTGGGTCATATGAAGTATCTTCAATCCCATCAGCAGGGTGTAAATTTAATCCACAATACCCTGAAACTCACGCAAAACCTCACGAAATACAGCATTCAGAATCAAAAATCAATATTTTCGATTTAGTCGAAAATTCAATAGAAAACGCAGAAGTATTAAAATTTTGATTCCAAATTATTAATTAAATCTTTAAATTCCTTGTCTTTTAGCTCAACTTTTTTATATTTATTTAATGCCTCACATATTACTTGAGCTATAAGATGTTTACAATATCCTATAGATTGATTTTTTACAACCTCCTTATAAAAATTTAGACAGGAACAATACAATTTAGGATATATTAAATATTCGCGATATACGGTATCTAAGTTGTCTTTAGAACGCTTTTTAACATCCTTTATGGATCCTAAAGCGAGCCAAATAACTCTATTCGAAGGTTTAAAAGTATATTTTGTTATACCTTTTTTTATAACATCTAAAACCTTATCAACCTTATTAGGAAAAATCGTATCAATGAAATTTATTAACTCATCATCGATTACGCCTTTCTTTTTTGCAATTGAATAAACATCAAATAATAAATCCTTAGACATTTAGTTATCATATAATAATTATAATTGATAAATAAAAAGGATATTAAGTTTGAACAAGATTTTATATCTTCCGACAAGATATTTCCCCGCAATCTCGGGGGCAGAATTTTATATCCAAACGATGGCTGAGATTTTAAATTCGAAACACAATTACCAAGTTGATATCTATACCTCCACCGCAATTGATTTTAAAGCCCTAAGACAACCTAATGGTAGAATAATAAATATTGGGGATAAACATTATGATGTTGTAAACAATTTAAAGATCACGCGTTTTCCTGTAAAATATAAAGTTTTATTAGAAGAAAAATTTAAATTAATTAAAAAACTTCCATCCTACAATCTTTTGAAACTATCTGATGATTGTTTGATTGGTTTTTTAAAAAATGGTCCTTATTTAGGAAATATAATTGAAAAAATAGCGCAATCAACTAAATTTTCCTTTGACTTAATTCACACAACCTTTTTTCCATACTTTAATCTTATAAATAGTTTAATACTTGGAAAACTTATCAATAAACCTACTGTTTGTACGCCTTTTTTTCATTTCTCTAATCCTAGATATCTCAATAAAAATCTTTTTGAAGCTTTAAAAAAATTTGATCAAATCATTGCGTGTACGAATCTTGAAAAAAAAGTAATGGTAGAAAAGTTTAACTTACCCAAAGATAAAATTAAAGTTATTTCGATGGGAGTAGACTACAAAAAGTTTGATCTCTCTTCTGGTCGAAGTAACAACAAATTTAAGTTTAAACAAAAGTACTTCAAACCAAAAGAAAAGAAATATAAAATGATCTTATTTTGTGGCTATAAAAATTACGAGAAAGGAGCGATTTCTATTTTACGAGCAATTCCCTATATTATTAAAAAATATAAGAAAGTATATTTTGTTTTTATTGGACCTTCCACTATTGCGTTTAATCTAGAGCTCTCAAAAATTAAAAAAACGATAACTCGACGAGTTATTAATCTAACTCCAGATAATTTAAAAGGTTATTACGATGAAAAAAAAATAGCCGCTTTTAACGAAACAGATGTGTATTTAATGCCAAGCCGAAGCGATGCGTTTGGCATTGCGTATTTAGAGGCTTGGGCTTCTGGTAAACCAGTTATAGGTGCAAATGTAGGGGCAACTCCAGAAGTCATTAGGGATAACATTGATGGTTTATTAGTTGAATATAATAACCATTTAGATATAGCTAATAAAGTTGTAACGCTTCTAAAAAGGAAGAACTTCAGTAAAAAATTAGGATCAGAAGGTAAAATTAGAGTTCGTCAAAATTTTTCTTGGGATATAGTAGCTAGAAAAACTCATGAAACTTATCAAGAATTAATTTCAAAAAAAGTTGATTAAATTGAAGAAAATATCTGGAAATCCCTATTTAAATAAAAAAGAGGGAAATTTGTTGATTGATACGCTTCTACTCAACGACATTTTAAGAAATTCAACGACTCCATTGATGATTTTTTTAGAAAATAGAGTTAGAAACAATATTAACTCTTTTTGTAGAGTATTTAAATCTGTTTTTAAAAATTTTCAATGTTTTTATTCATTTAAAGCCAATTTTCTCCCAGAAATTTGTAATATTATTCAATCGGAAGGTATAGGTGCTGAATTAATCGGACTACCTGAATTAAATTTAGCGCTAAAATTGCAATTTCCCCCAAATAAAATTATCGTAGGAGGTCCTTATTTACCGCATGATCTCATCGAAAAATGCATACAAGAGAATGTAAAAGAAATTATAGTGTACAACTTAAAAGATTTAATTCAAATTAACTCGATTGCTAAAAAATATCATAAAATTCAAAATATATGCATTAGAATTAATTCTCAAAAATATGGGAGTAAATTAGGAATCGTATTAGACAAATCTAAATTAATAAAATTAACAAATTTAGTAAAAGAATGTGAAAACATCAAATTAACAACGATTTTGTCTCATTATTCTACTCAAATGAATAATTTTGGACAGTTTAAAAAAAATATAGAATCTCTCATAGAAAATATTAAAATTTTATCAGATGCTGGAATTAATGTAGAAAATATTAATTTAGGGGGCGGTTTTCCAGAAGCAGTTATAATGCCAGAAACCCAATTAAGAGAAATCGCGAATAATATAAACTCGACCCTAAATAACTCTGAGTTCAATTTTAAAAACATATATTTTGAGCCAGGGCGCTATATTATTGGAGATGCTGGTATATTTCTTTCTAAAATTATTAAGGTATCTGAAGATAGATGGATTTTTTTAGATATAGGAAATCATATTTGTCCCAAATTCGCAAAGTGCTCTTTAAGATTTTACAATGCTTCAAAAATCAACGAACCACATAAATTTAAAACTTCAATAGCTGGAATTGTGCCTACGGACCAAGATGTATTAGCGAAAAATTATTTTTTTACTAAAGACTTAAAAGAAAATGATATTGTAATGGTTACGAATGTCGGAGCGTATACTCTGACTTTTTCTAATCGGTTTCCATATACGCTCCCTAAAATACTTCTTGTTAAAAATAAAACTATTACCGAAATTTTTGATCCTATGAGAAATAATGATTTTTCCCTAACTTAGTAGTTTAAAATTGTTCTTTTTTGCAATTTGCAAATAATATGAGCATATTATATTAATTCTAAAATTTCATTTATATTATTTCTATAACACATACAAAACAATCTGTTGTTTTTTAATGGAATCTCTAATAAGAAATGCTCGAAAGAGAGAAGTAATTAAACCAACTCGTGAAAATTTTGGTTACGCTAATATAAAAATTGTAGGATGCGGAGGGGCTGGAAACAACACCATTAATCGGTTAATGAAAATAGGAATAAAAGGAGCAAAATGCGTAGCGATAAATACAGATCTCCAACACTTAGAAAGCGTTGAGGCCCACATAAAACTGTTAATTGGTAAAAATCTAACACGGGGCTTAGGTGCAGGCGGTAATCCTGACATTGGTAGAGCGGCAGCAGAAGAATCACGTGAAGATTTAACAAAAATACTAAGAGAAGCTAATTTAGTCTTTATTACTTGTGGGGAAGGTGGGGGGACTGGAACCGGAAGTGCTCCTATAGTAGCTGAAATAGCTAAACTTGAGGGGGCAATAGTTGTAGGTGTAGTCACGTTACCGTTTGATACTGAAATAGGACGAATAGAAAAAGCTCAAATGGGGCTTAATGAATTAAAGAAATATGCGGATACACTAGTAGTAATCGATAATAATCGCCTTTTAGACATTGCTCCAGATTTACCGATCATCGAAGCGTTTAGCGTCGCCGATGAAGTTTTAGCAACGATGGTAAAGGGAATAACTGAAACAATTTCTTTGCCTTCGCTAATTAATTTAGACTTTGCTGATGTTAGAACCATTTTAAGTACGGGAGGTGTAGCAATTGTGGGAGTGGGTGAATCAGGTAATAAAGGTAACCGTGTAGAAGAGGCCATTGAAGACGCACTCAACTCACCACTATTAGATGTATCTATTGACGGCGCAAAGGGTGCTTTAATTCATATTTGCGGAGGAAACGATATGACCCTCGCAGAAGCAAATTCTGTAGCAAAAAAGATTTCTGAAAGAATGGATGTGAATAATGCAATGGTAATCTGGGGTGCTCGAGTAAACGATGAATTCGAGGGATATTTAAGAGTTATGCTCCTTATTACTGGAATTAAGTCACCGCAGATTTTTGGACAAGATATATCACCAATTCAATCATTTAATAACAAAAACATATCTAATAAAAAAATTGGATTATCAAATGACATTTTTAACATCGGTGAACTTGCTTTTGATTGATGTAATTTTTAATACTCCTTTTTAAATTCATTTCTTTAATTAAATATATGGATCCGAAATATTGCTCTAAAACCCAAAAAGAAGTAAGTACAGTTTTAAAAAGTCTATATGAGTGGGAAAATTTATTTTCTATCAAGGTAAAATATTTTTATGAAGGATGGGCAGTATATCTAAGAGAAAAGAGCATGTATCCTCGATGTATAGTGATTTTCAAACCTTACTCTAAGGAAAGTTTTTCGATTAAAAGCTTTGAAATAAACTTAGATAAAATCAAAAGCGAATCTTATAAGGAGCTTTATGTTAAAGAAAGTATTTACTCTATTTCTAATCTATTAAGTGAAATAAAGCAAATTATCTATGGAAAAGACATATTAGGAAATATCAAGAAATTGTTATAGTAATGTTTGTAACTATTTCAACTCAGTGTGAAACAAAGCTAAAAACGCCGATTAGAATTGAGGTTTATATAATTTTTTAAATTCTTCCTTCTTTTTATCGTTGTATTTGTTTTCTAAAAACTTTAGTACTGAGTGATGAGGCATCCCACCCAATATCATACTTACTGCTTTTCTTGCTATTTGTAAATTCTCATAATCAGAAATGATTGAAACTGTTTTCCCATAGACAGATACATGACTCTCCGCAAATCTCTCGATTGCTTTTCTCATTTCACCATTCCTACCAATAATCCTTCCTTTCAATCTTTTTATTTTCTTCTCAGATTTTCCTAATATGCTATACAAATTAAAAACTTCTATGTCATATGTTTCGTCTAGAAGTTTCATAACTTTAATTGGGTTAAAACCTCTGTTTATAGCATTAATCATTTTTTGAGCAGTGAAGATATTAAGGGGATTATATTTTGGATGCCCTATAACAGGTCTCACTTCGCAATCTCCAGACTCACTGTCCAAATTAATCTTAACTCCCAGTGACTCTTCAATTTGTCGTTTAGTTTCACCGTTTTTTCCAATTATTACCGCTATTCTATTTTTTCCTATTTTCATAGTTCTAATTTAACTTTAGTACATTCGATAATGAAAGCTTATTTTTTTATTTTGTCTAAATTTATAACTTCGTAATAAAAATCTTCTGGATTAGGAATTTCAACTCCGATTTTTTCAAAATAATTAAAAACATTCTTAATATCTCTCACTAAATAAACTTCTGCTTTTGGATGATGTGTAGTGACTGCTTGTGAGATGTCAATTACAATTGGTTTTTGATTATGATATAAAATATTAAATTCAGATAAATCGCCATGAACTAAGTTTGCATTTTGATATAATGTTTTAATAAAACCAAGAATTTCATTTAATAGTTTAACAGGTTCCTTTGGAAACGCTATATCTTTAAGTTTTGGTGCAGGAATTGATCCAAAACCAATATATTCCATGATTAAAATATTATTTTTTACATATATTGGCTCAGGTACGCTCAAACCTGATTTATAAGCCCTTTTAAGATTTTTAAACTCCTTACTTGCCCATAAAAATATAATTTTTGATATGTTATGTGGTATTTTTTTAAATCTAGGATCTCCAATAATATAATTTCTCATCCATCTTGACGTGTTACTATCGATCTTATAAATCTTTATCGCAACTTCGCGATTATTTTCACCGTAAGCAAGGTAAACATTTGCTTCCTTACCTGCAGAAATTATCCCCTCAATTCTGTCTAAATGTCCAGTTTTTAACAATTTATTTATATGTAAATACATTCTTTCATCAAAAACAGAATCTACAGTGGCTCTTTTTTTAGTCTGATCAATTTTTTTAATTCTTATTGAATCAATCTTCTTTTTTTCCAAATCATCTAATCTTGTGTTAAATTTTTTATTAAAACCATCATTTAAAACTTCTCTTTCAAGTTCTTCCTCATCTTCATCAATAAAGCCATTGTTTTTTTCCTCCACTTAATCCACCTCCATAATCCTTTTAAACGATTTGTTATCATCAAAAAAAGAAAAGTTTTTTATGAGTTTAACTTGGTTTTCGTCTCTTAGTAAAACCCTATTTTTGGTAATATTTTCTACAAAATATTTGGATTTATTTATAAAAATAAAGTCATTTTTTTTAATTGGTAAAAATTTAATAAGTGTTTTTAATCTATAGAGATTTCTTCCCTTTTGACTATCTCTACCTACTAGCTTTTTTGTTCTTTTTAGTATAAAATTATATTTTGACTTTAAATATGAAACTACGTGTTTCATTAATTCATTCGTACTTAAATACAAATCCGCACCAAGTTTTTGATCTTCCACTTTTGAAATATATTGTTTATCGTCTTTTTTAAAGATATTTTCTACAAAATAAAGGATATCATCTAAAACTTCGTTAATAAGCTCAAATTGATTCTCATTTTTTACCCGTAATTGAATAATTGATAAAAAATACATCCCCCCTCTTAAATTAGAACAATTTTTACATAATTCGTAATTTAATTTGATTTTTATCGTTTGTTGATGAGTAATTTTATGATCTTCCCTCAAGTTTCCTGTTATTGTAAGATCAAAAGAAGATAATAAATCTTTTTGAGTGAATATTAATTCTTCAAATGAGAATGAAAAGGTGATTAAATCTTTTTTTAAATGAGATTTTAATAAAAATCGAGATATCGCCTCTTCTATAATAGGAAATAATTCATTTTCAGCAGGTTCAATCCATTCTTCTTTTTTTGAATATTTCTTGCAATCGCTACACATTTTAAAACTGAAACTTTTTGGCAATTCAAATAGTGGATTTTCTTTTAGAAAACAATTAAGGCACATACTAAAATAAGGTGCTTTTTCTTCTAGAGCCGTCCCACATATTGCACAAAATCTATGAGGCATTAAAACATCATTTTTATTGCCATTGGAATATTATTAATTTTTTTAACTCCTTCTTTAGAAAGGATTTTATGGGCAATTACTTTATTGGTTATATTTTCACCCACTATATTAAAGTACAACGCTTTTTTTAACACCTCTACAGCCTTATCTATGCTTAGAAGATCGCCCCCAAAAAAACGATCGCTAATTTCAATTTTTAAATTGCCTTCAATAAAAATTTGGTTTAATAACAACTCATCGCAACATGCAACCGTATCGATACCATTTCGACGATGGATTTTAAGATATACTTTCATCTGGCAATCATTAAACTAAATTTATTTTTCTTTTATTTCTTCATGTGCTCCGCAAGCAGTGCATTTAAGAAATCTTTTTTTCCCTTCTCTTTGAATTTCTGTATCCGGTTTATTACAAATTTTGCATAAAACATAAGTTTTAGAATATAATTCAATTATCCGATTCAATGCTTGGACTTTATAAACCCCTTTTAAAAATAGATGCTGTCCCCTCATTTCCCCCATCGTACCTATTTTTTTTAAAAACTCAACAATGAAATGTTTTCGCTCGCGATTTAAAGTATTGATAATTTTATTAAAATTTGTAATATAGGTATTCTTAGCTTCTATTCTTATCTGAGCTTTTGGTATTTCAAATCTAGACAATTTCTTTACGTTGTCGGGGATATTTTTATAACCCTCGTCTAATAATTCTTGATAATTGTTTATATCCATTTTATTTTACCTTTTTTTTACTTTTTCTACTAAATGTAATATTCATTCTAACAAAAATAATTTTTCGATTTTAAAAAATTATTTGAAAAGAAAATTCAAAAAAATCGCTTATAGATAGAATTGTTTTCTAAATATAACTTTGATATATATTTTCCTCTGTTAGATAAATTCTTGACTCCATCGCCAAATCGTTAATATATGTCCTCAGTTTATTTTCGGGGATCTGCAACTTCAATTGTAATTCTTTAAGACTTATACCATTTCCGTCTTGAGAATATTCATATATTATCGAAAAAATCTTTTCTTTAAGTTTATCAACTTCTGAAGGCTGTTCTTCTCCAAATATTTTGTCTATGCGAATTTCTTCTGAAGCATTATCAAAAGAGAACTCTTCCTCCGTTTCGAAATCAATTGGAATCTCGTGGATATCACCAGATTTAATTTTTTTTATTATTTCAGCGTCTCGTAATAAAATATAATTTGGATCTTTTACTTTTTTTATCAATTTGATATTACTAATTTGAACGGTATCGCCATAAAAACCTACGCGTCCTAAAATATCTACAACATCTCCTCGATTTAATTCGTTAAATTTATCTAAATCAACACCCCACTTGACAGCAGAAATTAACCCCGTTCCATCATCCAGTTCGAATCTTAAATTGGTGCTTAAATCTCCTGTTGATGTATTACTAACGAAATCTTCTCTATTAGTGATTGTTGCGACAAATCGAATTTTTCTAAGAGCTCCAAAGATCGTGAATAATGACTTTTCTTCAGCGTTATACTTCCCTTCTAAAAGATGTTTAACCCAACAACGAATTGCTGGAAAATACTCATAAGATTGAGTTCCACTCATAATTTAACTCATGTGAAATTTCTATTATACAATCGATTACTATATTAACAAATTTTATGAAATATAGGCGTTATTATTAATTGTTAAATATAACTAATTTTCTCTTTATTTTAATCCATTTAACATTTTTAAAGATTATATCGTTTAAGATAAAGAATGAAATAAAATAGCGGGGACTGGAATCTCAGATTGTTGTAAATCAATCAAAATCTTTTGAACCAGTGTTCTCAGGGTTATGAGCCCTGCGGCATAAACCAGGCTAGCCCACCCCGCTAAGGTTTGTTTCTTATGGGAATAACTCTTTTTTATAGATCATATAATTTTTTTATCTTTTAATTTTTTATCATTTTTATGGTGATTTAGTGGTATTTTTTTAGTTCAAAATATATTAACTTACAATTATTTAAAATAAACACAACTCTTTAAAAAAATGGTGGATTCACATTCAAAAAGCTTTTTCGGACAGAACACCGGGATGATTGTGAGTAGTCCCTCGAGCTCAGACCCTTTTATTTTTATACATTGCATTAAAAAAAAACCTGATGGAATTTGGGAAAAACCTTCAATCAATGAAGGTAAAATAATAAAAATCTCGTTAGAAGAGATAATTATGATCTTGCGAGTATTAAATCGTCAAACTCAAAATTGGCAAAGTCATCATATTTACAAGGATAAGAAAACTTCGTTATCTTTTAGTTGGGAAGATGAAGATGCAAACATATTGTGGATTAATATTGGAATTTATTCTAAAATGCTTAATCTTGCTCAAACGGAAATTTTAAGGCTATTATTGATCCATTTACTCAAGGAAAAAATAGCTTATTCGACGATACCAAAAAGAAATAGCAACGAAAATAAAGTAATAAAACTCAAACAAGAGGATCTTTCTAATAGGGATAAAATTGAAGTAATTAATGAAGAATCTGATTGTTACAAAAAAGAACTTATTCCTGAAATAAAACTTCGAGGAGATATCCTTAAAGACTTGAGTAATGTCGATGGAATAATCTTGGGAGAAACAGAAAAGGCTATTTTAATTGAATTCGATAATAAGGAGGTGTGGGTGCCGAAATCTACTATTAGTAATCATTATCTTTCTCAAAAGAACCTTTCTCAAAAATTCTTGATTAATAATTGGTTTTTAAAAAAAAA
Organism: Promethearchaeota archaeon; assembly: GCA_018238625.1. GTDB lineage: Archaea > Asgardarchaeota > Lokiarchaeia > Sigyniarchaeales > SOKP01 > SOKP01. The sequence continues at coordinate 9,526 of JABCSY010000012.1, read as the reverse complement.
TAATTTAATTCCTTAGTTACTCGTTTTAAAGAAAATTGCCTCATATCAGTAAAAAGAATAAACTTAATTTTTATTCTTAATTAACCTTGATATTCGATAAAATAGAGCTCAAAAAACTTATATGACTTTACTTGATATTATTGTAGATTTCCTACTCAATCCTTGGTTTATTATTTCCTTAGCGTTTTGGATTATCGTAATCGTATTTGTTTTTTTATTAAGAAATAAAAAAGAAGCATATAGTTTCTTCTTTCCGTTACTGGTGTTATTTAAAACTAAAAAGCTGAATAACTTTATCATAAACATTTCTAAAAGAAAACCAAAACTGTGGAGAATATTTTGGAATATTGGAATATTTGTATCGTTTGGTTTTACAATTTTTGGTTTCTATTTCTTTTTTACTAATATTCTGTCTTTATTATTTCAACCAAGTATTGAAAATGCTATTGTTCCACTCATCCCTGGAGTTACAATTGATCTTCCTATTTTATTTTACTTGTTTTTACCATTATTATTTATTATGACTACACACGAATTTGCTCACGGAATTTCGGCTAGCATCGATGGTGTGGAAATTAAATCTACTGGTGTACTTGGAGTTGGCTTGTTTTACCTGGTGGGATTTGGCGCATTTGTAGAAATTGATGAAAGAGAATTAAGATCGTCAAAGTTCCATCGAAACACAAGGTTTAGAATAGCCGCAGCAGGAACTTATGTAAATGCGTTAACTGCTGGTTTAGCACTCTTGCTAATTCTTAGTTTTCCAACAATAATTTCTCCTTTTTACATACAAGTCACTCAAGTTTATACTGTGTTAACACCGCAAGATGGAGGCTTCAATAATGGTACTCTTGAAGCAGGAGATGCTATCATTGCTATTAAAAATTCAGGCGAACCAGATGCTAATTTTTTGAACCTTGATTTAAACCAAGGAATTAGCCTTACTTCTGTATTAAGTAATAATACTAGAATTAAATTTTCAATTGGAGATAATTTAACTTTTAAAACTTATAACCCTTTTAGTGAATCCTATTCTAAAAAAAATGTTACTTTAGGACCTCGTTACGATATAGGAATCAATTATGAGTATGAGGATGATGGTATGGGATTACGAATTACCTATAATTCTTCCAGTGAAACGAAAACAAACATATTAATCACAAAAGTAAATGGAACTGCAATAAATAAGTCCAACGGCGACACATTAGAAATTTTACTAACAAGTTTTACATTAAAAGCCATAAACCTAACTTCCAATTCGGGGATTGATTACATATTAGATGTTGAGGTTGAAGGTGTCTTCGTGGGTGTTCAAAGTACTTACTATTGGATGCATCTAAACGAAATTGCAAAGTTTTTTACCTCAAACTGGCCAGATTTCTTGTTTAGAGAAATTATGTGGCTTTTTATCATAGCATTTAGTATAACATTATTCAACATGATGCCTTTACCGATATTTGATGGAGATAGATTCGTGAAAGAATTGGTAAATTGGATTTTTGGTGAAAATTACAAATCTAAAAAGAAGAAAAAAGATAAGCTCATATATAAAGGAATTGATACAGAATGTAAATTGACCGAATACCGGGTAGAAAAAGTAGAATATGTGAAAATATATTTAAAAGACGATAGAGAGGATCAAAGTGGTGAAATAATTTTAGGCGAAGATAACTATGAATTAGTGGATAAAATAGGCGATGGATATAAAGATACTGTATCAGTGAATTTGCCAGAAAATACTAAACTTGAAAAAAATACTGTTTTTGAAATCTCTTACGAGTATTTGTATGACGACAAAAAAAGAATTAAAAATATTGTGTTGAATACAATCAGAATTATCGCATTAGTTCTTATAGGTGGTAATTTCCTATTATCTTTTTTAAAATTTGGATTCGAACTTTTTTGGGTTTAATTAATTAGTTGATGTGATCTTCATAAGCAATCGTGAAAATAGTTATAATGTGCTTATGAAAATAAGTACGTGTGATTATTGTAATAAAAATGCATTAGTTATCCACAGAAAATATTCTGGTGAGCTAATTTGTACTGAATGCTTCACAAAAAGAATAGAGAAAAATATCTATAAGACAATATCCAAATTTAAAATGCTAAAACCTCGAGATAAAATTGTTGTAGGACTTTCTGGTGGAAAGGATTCTATAGCATTACTCTACAATCTTAAAAAAATCCAAGAAAATAATTTCCACTCTCAACCTATTATCGCTATAACCGTTGACGAGGGGATCAAAGATTATAGAAGCAATAGTATAAAGAATGCCAATAAATTTTGTAAAAAATATGGGATTGAGCATAAGATTGTTTCATTTAAAGAAAAAACAGGAAAGACTTTAGATGAGATTATAGAATTAAAAAGTAAAACTATAGATTATAAATACGCTTGTAATTACTGCGCAACATTTAGGAGAAGACTGTTAAACGAAACAGCTAAAGAATTAGGTGCTGATGTTCTTGCGATGGGTCATAACCTAACAGACATCGCAGAAACATACCTTATGAACATTTTATTTAAGAGATTTCGAAAAATCTCTAATCAATATCTTTTTAAAAGAGATAATAAAGAAATTAGCAAGTATTTCGTAAGAAGAATTACTCCTTTGATGAGAATTCCTGAAGAAGAAATCTTTCTTTATTCAAATATGAAAAAGTTCGACTATTATCCCTCGCATTGCCCCTACAGAGAGAAAGACCCAATTCTAAGGAAAAGAGTTCTAGATTTCATTTTAGAATGTAAAAAATTTAGCCCAGAAATAGAATTCAATTTACTCAATGGTTTTTTAGAAATGTCTGAAATATTTTATTACCAGTATAAAGCAAAACCGTATAATTCTTGTGAAGAGTGTGGATATCCATGTGGAAATACAAATCTATGTTTGTATTGTAAATATTTAAAAGAATTTAATAGATAAAATTATTTAATTAAATATTCGCTAAATTCCTTTAATCTATCATATTCTCTAATTTCTTCTCGGAAAAGAGGAATTTCAATCAAATTCTTTCCCAAATTTTCTTTAAAAATTTTGTTAATGCTCAATAAATTACGGTGTTGCATATTTCGTCGTGATTTGCAAAAATCACATAAATTTTCTTCAGCTTGATATAATTGGTTGATTATAATATTTGAAACAGGAATCTTAAATTTATACAATTCGTTTATAAGGCGCCCTGTTTCTGAAATAGCCATCTCTTCCGCTATCATCACAACAACAAAAGAATTTTTCAAAGGGTTGGTGAGATCTTCTCGTGCATTAATGATAGAGTCTTTTAATCTTTCTAAAACTTCTAAAGAGTTATCTTTTTCTTTTTCATTACTAGAAAATAAACTTTTCATTAGACCCATTATGCTTCCAAGTTTTAATCTCATTTTCAATAGTTTACCTATCCACCCCGATAGCGTTTCTGGAAGGCTTAAAAACCTAAGAGTGTGGCCTGTTGGGGCAGTATCAAATATAACTAAATCATAGTCGTGTTCTGTCTCTATAATTTCTAATACTTTTAATAATGCGAAAGCTTCGTCGATACCTGGTGGATTCATTGAAGTTAAATCTTGCAAATCCTCCATCATTGGAATACCTTCCATTAAGCCGGGCATATCCATCCCTTCCATGGGATTTACACTCGTTAATCCTTTATATTCTGCTAAATTTTTTTTTGGATCGATTTCTAAAGCAGTCAAATTATTTATTCCAGGTATAGGTGTCGGCTCGCCGGGGGGAAGTTCGGTCCCTAAACTATCTCCTAGTGAATGTGCGGGATCTGTACTAATAATTAATGTATTTCTACCATGTTCTGCTGCCCAGATTGCTGAACTTGAGGCACAAGTTGTTTTACCTACGCCTCCCTTACCACCAAACATGATTATTTTTAAATTTAATAACATTTCTTTTAATTCCATACTAATCAACCAGTTTTTTTGAATTAAGAGTTATGTGATTTTTACTAATAAGTAAGTTTAAAACGAAGAATTGCAACAATTCCTCCGAAAGTACTATATAGCATTTCTCCCTCTTCTGTTTCTGGAGAAATAAGTATTACATCAGTGTTCATAGATTCTGCTATGGAACCCAGCTCTTCAATTATAGAAACCGTGTTTACAAGGTTATAAGTATTTGAGCTACATTTTGGACAACTTTCTTCTTGGATGGATGATTTTACTTTGTTTAATTCTGACTCCCTTGCAGTACGAGATTCCTTATAGCCACAATTCAAACATTCAATTTTTAATTGATAAATATCTAATTTTTCAGAAAGAATTAATTTTTTAACAGCACCCATATTCAAAGCTTTTTCTACTTCTTTAAGACCGTAAGTAACTAAACCCGATTCATTTGATATCTCCTTTAAAAATCCTTGGACAACTTCTTTTTCTCGAATGTATTTTACATTTGATATTTTCGTTTTAATCTTTTCAATTAAAGCGCGAATTCCCTCAGGTCCTCCATAACCAAGGTCTACAACATCTAAGATTTTGTCTCGTAGTCGATAATCTAAGCTTTCATCGTTTACAAACTTTTCTTTAGAAGGACCAGGCCCTCCAATAAAAATTCCTTGTAAATCCTCTATTTTCAAAAATAATTCGTTAACTTCTTCAGATATTCTTCTGTAAAACCTCTTTTCTCCCTCTTCAATTAATCTTTCATATCTTTTTTGCGATTGACCACCGGCTTTATGCTTTCCATGAATCCCAGAGGTAAAATCTCTCACAATTTCTACATGATTTCCCGTGATATACCCAACTGCGGATTCCTTTCGGCCGATAACAAGCAATCCATAAGTTTCCTTTGATTTGAGCATGTCCTCTAATGGCCACAGTAAAAATTCGCTCGCACAGTGGTATCTAAATGTTTTTGCCCTTTCTGGAGGATCTATGATGTATCTTTCCATTTTTTCTGTACCAGGGGTATTATTTTGAGGGATAGCTCCAGCAAACATAACTAATCCATTCTTTGGAACTTCTTTATAATTCTTCAACATCCCTATAAGTGTTGAGATTCCATCTAATACATTTTTGCGAGTTAATTTTGATTTAATGTTTTGACTTTCGCTTACTTCGTTTTTTAAATAATTTGTAACATCCGAAAGTTTTCGATCATGAGGAATATATAATGATATCAACTCTGTATGAAATCCTTTTTTGGATTTAAGCTTGTCCAAAAGCTTTTTTATCTTGTAACGTCTTAAATCCTCGCTTTTTTTACTTTCTGTTGGAGCCATAATCATCAATAATGAGATAAAATTAACAAAAGATTAATAATTTTTCTTCCTTTTCAACCTATATAAAGGCCTACATAATAATAATTGTTGTTTTACGATTACCAACAAAAATAATCATTCCGATGTTCCTAAAACTCATCCCCGATATGAGAGCTTAAAACATCGTCATAGAATTATAGAAGGGATGAAGAATCTAGTTGTAGCTGAGGCAGGTTTAATAGCTCATGGGAGAGGTGAATGTTTTGACTACATTTTAGGTGAAAAAACAAATGACGCTGCTAAGAGAGCCATTAAAGCTGCAGTAGCAATGCTTCTACTAGCTAAAAAACCAGTGATTAGCGTAAATGGGAATATCGCGGCATTAGTACCTCAAGAACTCGCTAAACTTTCGAATGTGATAGATGCTCCGCTCGAAATAAATTTATTTTATAGGAAAGCAGGACGAATCAAGGCTATTAAGGATGTATTGGAAAAGGCAGGAGCTATTGATATTCGAGGTATTAATGAAGAAAAAATGGTTGAAATTGAAGGATTGGATAGTAATAGAAGGTTGGTAGAATCAATTCAAAATTCTGATGTAATTATGGTCCCTTTAGAAGATGGAGACCGAACAGAAGCTTTAAAAAGGATCGGAAAAAAAGTAATCGCAGTTGATTTAAATCCAATTAGTAGAACTTCAATATGGGCAGATATTACGATTGTAGATAATATTGTCAGAACACTACCGATAATGATTTCGATCGCTGAAAAATTAAAACACGCTAATAAGAAAGAATTGCAAAGCATTGTCGATAATTTCAATAACAGAAAAAACATTCTTTTATCTTTAGAAACTATAATTCGATATGTTAAAAGACAAAAAAAAGTTGCATTCAAAATCACAAAAAATTGATTTGAACCTTTTTATTATTTAAAAAAGCTTAAAAAGCTCTAAAATAATATTTTATATAGCTATAATATAAAATATCAAGAACTATAATTTGAGCTCATACAACTATGGGTACAGAAAAAGATACGCGGACTAATTACTTCAATCTTTTCAATGATAAAAAACCAATAGTTGTAAGAAGATGCTCCTTAGAAGACTTAGAAGGCGTTATCGAAGTAAACGAAAAAGAATTACCCGAAGATTATCCTTATTTTTTTTACAAAAGCATATTAGATAATTATCCAGAATCCTTTCAAGTTGCTTGTAATAACAACGGAAAAATTATTGGATATATAATGTGGAGGGTTGAACGAGCTCCATCGATGAATAGCTTGAAATTGATGAATAAAGGACATTTGGTCTCAATAGCAGTTTTAAAGAGTTATAGGAGGTCAGGTATAGCAGCAACTTTGTTATCAAACTCTATGAAAAAATTAAAAAAATACAAAATAGACGAATTTGTCTTAGAAGTAAGAGTGAGTAATTATGTTGCTATTAATCTGTACAAAAAATTTATTTTTACCACCCATAACATAAAAGAAAAATATTATAGAGACGGGGAAAATGCGTACTATATGACCCTAAAAGCCTAATTTACTTATCTAAAAGATTCTTCTAACCCTTTTATTAAATCAGTGAGCATTTCATTTATCGGGACTTTAATACCTACTTCTTTTGCTAAACTTACAATTCGACCATTAAGAAAGTCAATTTCCGTTAGTTTTCCTTTTAATATATCTTGTAACATTGAATTTTTATTATCGTATGTTTTTTCGGCAACAGAATACATTAACCTGACATAATCCACATCTGAAAGATCGATGCCTTTTAACTTAGCTATATATAGCGCCTCCTTAACCGCAATACTCATTAATTGTTTCAATTTTTCATTCTCTAAAAGTTTTCCATTATTTAAACGAGTTAACGCCCCTAAAGCGTTAATTCCAATGTTTACAAATGCTTTTTCCCAAGTGTGCTTAATAATATCGTCAACAATTTCAGTTTCTAAACCTCCCGCGTCTAAATGATTTTTTAACTCGTTTAATTTTACATAACCACTCTCATAAAGACGATGATTTTGCTTTTGGGGTTTTAAATAGACAAACCCCATTTTTGTAAATCCTGGGCCTGTATGATACACGCAACCATTATCTTTCAGTATTGCACCATGCGAAGTAATTATTCTTATTATTTTTTTTTTATCGCAATATTTCTTCACTAATTCCTCGTTACCGAGACCATTCTGTAGAATTATTAACCAATTACTCGAATTAATCAATTGTTCATATTGAATCATCGCTCTCTCGCTATCGTATGTTTTAGTCGTTAAAAACAAGTAGTCTAATTTGTATATCTTGTCATTAACTAATCCTTTTGTAAAATCTTCAGCGTTCTCAAAAGCTTTAATATTAGTTAGCGTTAAATTACCTTTATCGTTGAATATCTTTATTCCATACTTATTTATTACCTTAGCATGACCCCTTCTACAAAAAAAAACAATCTCTAACGGGTTAACATCAGTATGAACAGAAGCAAGACAGCCTCCGAATAAACTACCAATAGATCCTGGACCAATAAATCCAATTCTTAGTATGTTGCGATTCAATTCTTAACCAACCTCTTTTAACAACAGAATCTACTATGTTTTCTCACAAGTTAAATTTGTGTTTTAATTTAAAAATTTATCTAAACCTGTTTGTCCTCTCGAGTAAGTACCAGACTTTTTCTTTATATCCAATATTCTAACTTGTTTAGGTTCTTTTCTGGGATCTAGATTTAACTCTCGCATCATCATTAAAGAGTTTTTAGTAGCATATCCCGAAAAATGATTGTTAAAATAAATCCCTATTTTATCAACCTTTTGAACAACTTCTCTTATTGAACTTGCCCATTTTTTAATCTCTTCTTCCTTAAAACAATAATTAAACCAAATTTTTTGCCCATAACCATGAAATCTAATATAAGCAAATTTTGGATTTGTAACGTCCATTCTAGGGGGCAATAATGGCTCAATAACGGCACAATATGTAAGCGAATTTCTTTTTAAATACTTAAAAACATCATCGTCCATCCAAGATTCGTGCCTAAATTCTATTATCAAATTATAACCTTCTTGTTCTGGATTTCCCGGCCAATTTTGAATAAAATCTTTTAAATTATCGTAATGCTCCTCTTTATTAAAGGAAGGAGGTAATTGTATTAAAAACCCTAATAACTTCTTGGATTCTATTAAAGGGCTCATCGATTCTAAAAAATAATCCAGATCGTTTAAACATAAATTAATATCTAACTTATGTTCGTGAGTAATCTTTCTGTGAAGTTTCGCAGTAAACAAGAAATCTGAGGGAGTCTTGTCTCTCCAGCGGGTTACGACTAATTTCGAAGGAATGTTGTAAAATGTAGTGTTTATCTCGTTCGTGTAAAATATTTCCGAATAATACGAAAGATAATCCTCCTTTTTCAAACTCCTAGGATAAAATGGCCCTACCCACTCATCATAACCCCATCCCGAAGTCCCTATCAAAATCTTATTTTCATTTATTTCCATTATTTCTTTTGCATAATCTTTTAAAACTGAATTCATAGTTCCAGCAGTTCCTGTAATATCTTCTGGTTTTATTTTTCCTTCTTCTGCTAATTTTAATGCCTGAGGTAATTTTTCATAATCGTTAACTCTAACATCAAAAATAAGTTGAGTTATTTCTTCTTTGTTTACTTTTCCTTCTTTTGCTAATCTTAATATTTTTTTGGTAATGGTTGGATGAGATTCTAAACCCATCATAATTTCTGCAAGGTTGTCTGGTTTTATTTTTAATTCTTTTGCTATTTTCATTAGTTCTCTTGTTTTTTTTGGAGAAGATTGAAAAGTTTTAGCAATTTCTGTTATTTTCCCTTTTTCTATTATACCTAGTTCAGCTAATTTTATTGCTTCCATAGTCTGTTTTGGCTTGTTTTCAAGAGAATTGGCAATGCTTTCAGCGTTTTTTTGATCTATTTTTCCTTGTTTTATTAATTTAATTATTTGTTCAATTTGTTCTGGGTGTTTTTCAAGAGTATATATTATGCTTGATATTTCTTTGGAATTTATTTTAATAGACTTAGGAAGTCCTCCTACAGAATCTCGCCCCTTTACGTCCATTGATTTTTCACTTTTTAAAATTTCCGCACTCCCTATTTGTATCTTTAGCGCCTTCAGATTTTCCTTGATAACTCATTGTCATAAGATGTAAATTATAGAGTTTAGCAGTAATGTAAATGGTTATTTTCTATTTTCGAAGGTTGACCCTTTTGTTTTTTTATAAATAATACTATAATTCAACTTCCCATTTTGGAATAAAAGTATGGTTGGAAATGGATGCTGAATCT
>JABCSY010000177.1 GCA_018238625.1 Promethearchaeota archaeon | reverse complement strand
CGTGTTAAGAAACTGGAACGTTAAAAAACCTCCTCATGTTGTAGATGTTTTGCGCGAGTTAGAGAACAAGCTGTACTTTATAAAAGATATCGAGCAGGAATCAAAAAAGATTCTTGGCGAATATAAATGCGATTTAGACTCTGCCGACGCAACCAAGTTACAAGTTCATTTGGTGACGTACGGGTTTAAAGAGTATTTATTAGACGTAAACTTAGAGTCTTATCCTAAACCTCCAATTATAGATTTATCTTCGCAATTACAACAAATTATTATGACTCCATTGACCGAATTGAAGTCGTATAAAAACTGGGTGGTGGGCGAATCTGAGCCAGTCGAAGTTATAAGAGAACTCGCCTGGTTGGTGGATAAAAACTCTAGAATTAATTTCGAAATAGAATTATTAAAGGAACATTACAAAAAAATCGAATACGATGCATCCGAGTCAATGTTGAGGGTGGATATGAAAGGTAAGATGAAAACTCAAGATTTAACTTTTGAATTTCAGATCGATTTACCTATTGAATACCCCATGAAAGTGCCCTCGATCAAAATTCTTAACGAATTCGACTTGGAGATGCACGAAAAAATAAAGAACGACCTTCAATCTTCTTTTAAGAGTTTCTTTGACGATTGGACTCCATTTAGCTATTTAGTGGATTTATTTGACTCAATTTCAAAGAAAATCTTTGAGGTTTCAGTACTTTCGTGTGTTATATGCCATAAAATTGAGTGTCCTATCTGTAATAAAAAAATTGCTGGTGAAAATAATTGTCATGCAGAATGCCCGCATTGTGAAAAACATTATCATCTTCACTGTTGGCAACAAACTATTAAATCTTTTGGTAAATGTGGTTTCTGCCTTAAAATTCCCCCTCCTAGTATGGTGTAATTCAAACATTAAGGAAATCTGTTATAGCTTTTTCTAGCGTGATATAATGCCGAATTAAAATAATATTTCTTATTCAACGATTTTACAAATGTTATTTAAATTATTCATTATAATTTGTCTATTTCTTGGTGAATTGGTTAAATTTTTTAGTTTTATTTTATTTAATTTAACAATTACAACGTTATAAAGATGGTTTTCGTGGAAACATTAGAAAAGAGATTGAATCTGATAAAATTAGAAGAGAAAGTATTGGATTTTTGGAAGAAAGAAGAGATTTATTCCTTGATCAGAGAGAAAGAAGAAGGGAAGAGGGTTTGGAGGTTTATTGACGGCCCACCTTATACTACGGGGTCAATACACCTTGGAACAGCTTGGAATAAGATATTAAAAGATTATCTAATTCATTATAAGCGAATGAAAGGCTTTAAGGTAACTGACACTCCCGGCTACGATACTCACGGGCTTCCTATTGAAGTTCAGATTGAAAAACAATTAGGAATCAAAAATAAGCAAGAGATTCAGAAATATGGCGTAGACAAATTTATAAAAAATTGCAAAGAGTACGCTCAGGAAAGACTTTTGGTAATGAACGAGCAATTCAAACGCTTAGGCTGTTATTTTTGGGATTGGGACAATCCTTACATAACGTTTAAAAACAGCTATATCGAAGGAATATGGTGGACTTTGAAAAAGGCTTACGAAAAAGGTTTAATGTACCAATTTTTTAGGCCGTTAAATTGTTGTCCCAGGTGCGCGACCGCTCTTGCTAAGCACGAACACGATTATAAAAACGTTATAGATACGAGTTTATTTCTAAAGATAAAATCTGCGGATATGGACGATACTTATTTCATAATTTGGACTACGACTCCTTGGACTCTAGTGGCAAACGAAGCAATCATGGCGAATCCGGTTGCAGAATACGTAAAAGTTAGATTAGAAGACTTGAATGAATATTGGATTTTATCGAAAGCATCCGTTACGCATTTAATCTCCGGAGAATTGGGCTTCAAATACAAAATTGTAGAGGACTTCTACGGCGAGCAATTGGCGGGTAAAAAATATGTACACCCCTTATTAGACGAGGTTCCATTTCAAAAAGAATTGGCAAAACAGAGCGATACAGTACACACTATCATTTTATCGGAGGAATATGTTTCGGCCTCGGAAGGCGTTGGATTAGTTCACTCAGCTCCCGGTCATGGACCAGAAGACTTTGAGGTAGGAGTTGCAAATAACATTCCCGTTTTTACTCCAGTTGATATAAGGGGAGTTTACACGAAAGACGCTGGAATATTTGAAGGAAAATTTGTATTTGACGCGAACAAAGAAATTTTGGCTTTATTGAAGGAAAAAGGAACTCTTCTTTTAACTAGCGAATTAGAGCACGAATACGCTCATTGTTGGAGGTGCGATTCAAAACTAGTGTATCGAGCGACAAACCAATGGTTTTTTAAAACTGAGAGCCTCTCCTCGAAATTATTAGAAAAAAACGAAGAGATTTATTGGGTTCCTGATTGGGCTGGCAATAGATGGTTTAAAAGCTGGTTAACTTCTTTAAGAGATTGGTGTATCTCGAGACAGCGCTTTTGGGGAATTCCCTTAAGCGTATGGACGTGTGATAACGAAGATTGCGGGGACATAACGGTGATAGGTTCGGCAAAAGAACTAAAAGAAATTGCTGGCGAATGCCCAGAAGACTTGCACCGTCCTTGGATAGATAAAGTTACTTGGAAATGTAAAAAGTGTGATAAAGGAACTAAAAAACGGATACCCGACATTTTAGACGTTTGGTTGGACTCAGGATCGGTAATGTGGGCCTCTCAGGAAGTATACGACGGCGAGAGCCATTACGACACTTGGGTTCCTGCAGATTTCATACTTGAGGGAAAAGATCAGATCAGAGGGTGGTTTAATAGCTTGTTGTGTAGCGCAATGGTTTCCACAGGGAAAAAGAATTACGAAGCTTGCTACATGCACGGCTGGGTTTTACGAGACAAAGTAAAGATGAGTAAATCGAAAGGAACGGCATTCTTACCAATAGATCTTATTAACGGCACGTTAGACCAAATAAAAAGCAAGAAGTCGTATTCGCAGATAAAAGGTATCGAAACCTTCCGTTTTTATTGTATTGGAGCAACTCAACCAGGTCGCGATTTAAATTTCAGTGCGAAGGAATACGCAGATACGTATAAAACCATCAATACTATTTGGAACGTTTACGTTTACGCTAACGAGAAATTTGGTTTGGCCAAATTTGATCCTTCCAAGGTTAAAATTGACGAGAAAAAGCTAAGCAAGTTTGATAAGTGGATACTTTCAAGAACGCATTCTACTATTGAAAAAATAACGGAATTAGCCGATAAATACGAGCTCCCATGGATTCCTGGCGAACTGAGAGAGTTAATCGTTAGCGATATAAGTAGATGGTACATAATGTTAAACCGAGAAAAACTTGACATCTACTCCGACGATCCAAATAAGCTCCAGATTATGGCAGTACTTTACAAGGTCTTATTCAAAGTTTTATTGATGTTAGCTCCTATCAATCCAATGCTTAGCGAAGAATTATTCTTAAAAATGTTCAAACCTCACTTAAAGTCAATGGGTTTGGAGGAATCCAAAAGCATTCACCTGCAAAATTGGCCAGAAGCCGATAAAACAAAAATCGACGCAAAATTAGAAGAAGAAATGAGATTTGTAAGAGACTTAATAGAATCGATTAGAGCTTTGAAGGAAGAAAATAAAATAAGGTTAAGATGGCCAAACAAGCGGTTAATAATTGAACCTAAAGAAGACATGCCAGAGATAGGATTTCCAGAGATTATTAAGCAAATAGGAAACGTAAAAGAATTAGAAATAAAAAAAACTGTTAAATCTGCGGATAATTTGCGAAAAATAGAACATAAATACGCTAATATTTATCTGGATGTTAGCGTTGACGACGAGCTAATAAACGAACGCGTAGTTAACGATTTAATAAGAAACATTCAATTCTCTCGTAAAAAGAACGACTATAAAGTAGGTGAGACGATTTCGTTAACAATCGGAACTAGTACAGATTATTTAAAGGGATACATCGAAACTAAAAGAGGAAGCATTTCGGATAAAGTATCGGCGAAAAAATTTGAAGTTTCTTCCAAGGAACTCAGCGAAGAGAAGGAAAAAGTATTTGCAAAGTTGTACATTTGTCCAAATAAAGATTGCTCTGCTGCTTTAAAAGAAAACATCAACAAAAGACTACAAAAGAGTGCTGAAGTATTGTGTCCGTATTGCAACGCGAAGTTAGAAGAAGCAAATTTAAAGACTATTACGTATAACTATAAAAGAGAAAACTAATAACTCTTTAATTTTATTATTCAGTTTTTATTTAAATTATTTTTACTCTTACTTTTTATCTGTTACATTTTAGGATTTTTTTTATAACAGTCTATCCAGTAATCAAACATTTCTTTTAGCGTTTCTTTAATCGATTTACTAGGCTTCCAACCCAATTCAGACGTGATTTTAGTGTTGTCTCCAATTATTATGTCTTCGTCAGTTTTACGTAATTTGTGAGGGGCGTTTTCAATTACTTTAATCTTTTTTTGAGAAAAGCTCAAAGCGATGTCTAATAATTCTTTAATCTGGACTTTTTGGTTTGTACAAACGTGATACGTCTCTCCGGGGGTGCCCGTTGTAGATGTTAACCAAATGGCATCGATTGCATCTCCCACCCCTAATATGTCTCTATAAGGATTCAAATTTCCTACTTCTATCACGGGTTCTTTTAGACCTAATTCAATCTGAGCGATTTTTCTTATGAAATCCGAGGGCGCGTCGTTAGTTCGCCTGATGCCGGTCAGGTTAAAGAACCTCAAGTTAATTGTTTCGATTCCGAAGTTAATGTAATATTGTCGAGCAAGAAGTTCAGCGGCAACTTTACTAATTCCGTAAGGATGAATTGCCATTAAAGGATCGGATTCTTTCAAGGGGCGGCCAATGTTAGTAGTCGTACCAAATTCAGTAGCAGAACAAGCTAAGATAACGCGAGTTTTTAAGTCGTATTTTTTAATCGGTTCAAACACGTTTATAGTACCAATTACATTAGTTTCAATTGTATTAGCTGGATCTTCCCACGATGGGATTATGTACGGTTGCGCTCCAAAGTGAAACAAGAGCTTTGGTTTTATTTCTTCGATTATTTTCTCTAATAACGGCCTATTTTTTACGTCGCACTCTAAAAAGATAAGGTTCTCGCGATTACTAGCAATTTGAATTTTTTTTCCAAGGAATTTTTTCTTATGTTTATTAGAAAAGAAGTCGATTCCATTGGTATAGCGCGTTAAATTTCTAAAAGATGAAGTTGGTCGATCTAAACCATAAACTTTGAAATCTTTTTTAATACATAAATCGATTAAATGCGAACCTAAAAAACCATTTGAGCCTGTTATTAAAATATTCTTCATTATACTTTCTATTTTTGAGCTTTATTATTTTAATAATCCCTTCTCTTTTAATTCATCTAATGCATTTTGGGATTTATCTTTGATTTGAATTTTATTGTTTTTTATCCAATTGATTAAATCGTCGATTCCTTCTTTAAATTTTACGTTTGGTTTATATCCTAATTTACTTTTAATTTTTGAAATATCCGCAACGCAATGACGAATATCGCCAATTCTATATTGTTGGTTTAATA
>JABCSY010000176.1 GCA_018238625.1 Promethearchaeota archaeon | reverse complement strand
AAATTGGATTTGTATTTTGGCGGGGCTTTGAAAACTCTGGTTCCAGAAATAGAGTTTGGGGGTAGCGAGCAATTGTTTCATGTGTGGGTGTTTGTAAAGACTCCTAAGGGGCAAATATTTCCTGCTACCTTTTATTACGGACAATCTGGAGCTTCCATCGGAGGTTGGTCTCCTGATTATCGCGTTTTTCTTTTTGCGGAAGCAAGGAATTTTCCCCCAGAATTTGAATCGATTATTAATTTTAGCCCGTTCAATTTTTCAAAAATAGAGTTAGAGGAATTTATCGAAGCACTGGTGCTCTCGTTAGACAAGGTGCCAACATCTGATTTTGAAGGCGTTTACGAGCACGACTTGGGGAGAGAACTAATGGGAATAAGGTCGGGCAAGCCTTTCGTAAAATCTCTAAAAAGCAAACGCAAGGAGGTTGAAACATGGTCGTATTCAATTGAAGGCAACGACGAAGCTTGGGCATTGTCTTCCGATTTTATAGATATTATGATTAACCACCTTACTCCAGAAGAAAGTAAGAAATATCCCAGAAACATCCCTAAGAGCATGGATGAAGTCCTGATTGAAAGGGCGTACGATCAATTAGTCGCTTACGCTTACGAGAAAAAATCGCGTTTAGCGTTTATGGTTCTTGGTGTTTTTTTAATGTTACATAAGAGTAAAATTACAAAGGAACTTAGGCAGACAATTCTTAAATACTCTGATTGGGAATACGAGAAAGACCAGCTAAAAAGCGAGGGGGACCACGAGGAAAGAAAGAAATTTTTAGACGATTTTCGCGAGAAAATAAAAAAATACGACGGAACAATGGTAGTTAAAGTTCCTTTTTATACTGTTACCCGTGTCATCGATGAAAAGAAAGCTAGAGGGTATAATTCCCCAATTTGGCGCCAGAATATTGATTATTCTATAAGTGATTAATTAATTAATAAAATTTTTACTCGTGAATACTTATCAATGAGCCTACCAAGGAATAACCCTGACAAAGAAGAAGTCCATAGAAGTGTGGTCATTAAAATCCCCATCTCTAGCGCGTGATAATCTTCTCCGGGCCAAATAAGCGAAGACAAAGGCACCATTAATATAATTATGCCCGCAAAGGCAATACTATTAAATCCGTTGAGTAAATATACGGGCCAAATTAATTTATTATAAGATTGATGAGATTCGTTTAATTCCACTTCTAACTTCACTTCTAAATTCTATAAATTCTATAACTATATGGAATGGAAAATGAGAATTCAAATTTTAAATTGATGAAACATCACAACTTTAGAAAAAAAGGAATTTCATTTTAATTCTATTTGATGGTCTGAGGGAGCTGACTCCCCTTCAGTTGATTTCAAAATATCAGCTCTTCCCTTTAATATATCTCTTATGTTATTAGCATCAGAGGGGAACCATTTAATCGCAAATCCCCATAATATTACTCCGGGAAGAATACATAGTGTAATTATTAAAATTGTGGATTGATAATTCATGCTTGTCACAGCCAATAGGATTCCACTTAATAGAGGTCCCATACCTTTCCCTAAATTTTCCAAAAATTGATTCCATGAAACTATTTGACCTTGTGCCTCTGGTAAGTTAATTTCTTGCAATAATGGACTTTGGTTAACCATGTATAAAGAAAAAATAGATCTTGATGAGAAGAACAAAATCCCCATTACCCAAATTATTGGGAACGCCATTAAGAAGGGAACATCTTTCCCTTGTTCAATAGTCAAATGGGGCCAGGGAATAAAAAAGAAAAGAACAAAAGTGAATAGACCCCCAATAATTGCTACAATAATAATTGGTATTCTTATAATAGGCCGCTCTTTAGCTAATTTATCGCTTAACCTTGCTAATAGTAGCTGTCCAATAATTCCTCCTGTTAACCCAAAAGTAATCATGAAAATGCTAGTTGAAAATTCGGAAATATTGTGAGGGTCATTTTGGATAAGGTTAAGAATTAAGAAGTTAATAGAGCCCATTAGAATCTGAGTAAATATTCCTTCAATTAAAGCAACAATGTTAGTTTTACTTAACATTGTTTTAAGCATAGTCTCTCGATTGATTTTAAAGTCGTAGTTAACATCTTTATTTTTGAGGATATGTAACAACTCTTCTTGTTGAGCTCCTCTTTTTGGCTCTTGGTTATGAATAGCAAAAATTAGGGCACAAATTAAAATACCTATTCCTGTACCCCAAAAATACTGTCTCCACAGCCCATTCTGTACTAAAAAAGCTCCAATTAAAAATCCAAAGGTCATAGTAAGAGAGCGAACAATCTCATAAACGCCAAAAAAACGCGAACGAAAAGCTTTAGGAACGACATCGTTAGACAGAGATATTACGGCGGGCCAGCTTAATCCCGCAAACATCCCAAAAAAACTTATGAAAACTAAGAAATATATCCAAGCTGACGAACCGCCGCCCTCTAATGCAAATCCAAGCATTACGATCGCAAGCCCTCTAAATGTTGAAATAATAACGATTATCTTTTTACGAGAGTATTTATCAATTAAGTGGCCAAATGCTAGTCCTGAAATCGAGGCAGACCACGATAGCGCTGTAATTAAGATTCCCATTTCTAAAGCGTGAGTTGGCTCAGTTGGCCACATAATTCTTGATATTGGTACGATAAGAAAAATAATCCCACCCCAGGCAATACTTTGGAACCCATTAAGAAAATATATAGGCCATAATATGCGATTGTAGCTAATAGAATTTGCTGAATTATTAGAATTGATATTTTCCATAAGAACTGAGCTTTAATAATAATATCCCTTATATGGATTCTAAAATGAGCTTTCTAATAATAATGTATTGAAATAAAAAGTCCTAAATTTTAACTTTTAATTAGTTTTAATTTTGTTTTTAAAAAGTAGATATACAACTAAGCTTAATAACGATAATAGGGATAAAAAGAAAAACGCTAAGTTTGCATCTATTGCAGCTATAAAACCACAAAGTATTGGCGCAAAAAAGAACCCCATTCCAATCGCAGTTTCAAAATAAATGCTGTATTTTGAAGTGTTATTCGCTATATTTCGAAATAGTATTAGCTTAAAAGCAAGTGTATAATAAAAAGAATTAAAAATTCCAAACGCACAAAAGAGGATTGCAAAAATTAATAAATTTTGATTTATCCCCATCAAGAAAAGAGATAATATGATAAGTAAATTGGATATAGGAATCAATTTTTTGGTGGTTTTTATTTTAATGTCCATAGATTTTGAAATTGAAATCGTTTGAGTGCTCATTCTTAGAAAGAAAAATAGATAATTAGTGAAGAGAGCGAAATTTAATATTTCAGATTTAATCGGATAAATTAATCCCATACCTCCAATTAAAAAACCATAAATTCCAATCATAAATAGAGGTAGAAAAATAGGAAAAGAAATGTGTTCTCTTTGAGGAATTGCTTTTACTCCCTCGTCAATTGGAACGATAATCTCTTTGTCGAAACTATGAGATGGTTCTTGAATAATTAAAGCCATACTAAAGCCGATAATAGCAATAAATAACGCATATAAAAACATAATCTGAATGTTTTCAATATAAAACAAAATAAGGAAACCTAAAGCGTAGCTAAAAATTCCTCCAAAATTCCAAGCTAAACTATACTTTTTCATTAATTTATCCTTTAAGGAGTTATTTTTACGATATTCTTCTGAATTTGATATCGCCGAAAGTGCGCCCATTAAAACTGGCCAAAACAATCCTAAAAATGTTCCATCTAATATTAACAAGAAATAAATTAACAATGGATCTTTTGAGAACTGCAAGATTACTTGAACAAATAAGAAGCCCAATGATGATATGAGAATCGTAGGTTTTACGCCAAGCTTTTTCTGTACATTTCTAAAGATTAAAGGCGAAAACAAGTATGCCATGGCTGTTCCAGAAGTAATGAATCCAATAATTTCTGGATTTAAATCTATCTCAATTAAATAAAGCGGGATAGCTAATCCAATCGCCACGCCCGTAGCTACGCGCGTAAATGCTAAAAAAAATATTGGAAACATTCTGTAATTATCTGCTTTCATTATATTAATAAGAAGAATTTGTTAACTGTAATAAAGAAAGCGAAATCTTGAACTTAAAGTTTATTAAAATAGCTATAACATGAAGAATATAACTTTTGTATAAGTTTCGGAGAAAAGATTAATGCTTTTCGGATTTTAAAAGTAATTAGAAAAAATTAACGATAATTCTAATCAAGAATTTAACACATTCGTGAAATAAAAAGAAAAGAAAAAATTTATTTTAATACTTAATCACTTTTTAAAAAGGTTGCCATTTCAGTTAGCTTTATTAAGAATTTTGGATTTTTCATTTTGATTTTGCGGGCTACGACTTTCTTTATGATATCGCTTTGCGACAGTTTTCCCTCACCAATCTCTTCAAAGAGCGCTTTTGTGGTTTTCATCATGGCATCCCAACCAAGAGTCTCCTCTGTTAAGTCCTTCTTGTCTTTGTTTTCAATTCCCTCAACGGAAACCGTTCCTTTGTCAACAGCTATTAAAGCGGCATACTCACCGTCTTTTGGATTTAGTAGTATTTTAAAGGATTCCTTAGCAAATTTCTCTTTAAATTTATCAATTGAATTTAAGGGCATATAAAGATCAAAAACGCCCTGCGGATAAGTTCCTTCTTTTACCTTACCAAGTTTATTTTCTGACATATTTGTCAATTCTTTTTTTGTATTATTAATTATATTTTAAAGTTATTTCAACTCCATGAAATATAAATGTTATATTGTTTTAGAAAAAGAAAGTTACTTTATCTTAGTAACAAGCTAGATTACTAGTTTCTATATCATTTGAGTTTGGGCTTTCTTTTTAGAAAAAGTTTTTTATAAATATTTTTTGTTAGTGGAATAGTTTGAAGAAAATCAGCGTGACGATATCTATTATTTTGGAATTCATTCTGCTTTTGCATACTAGTAACCTCTATATAATATATTTTTTGTTGTTTTACATATAAAGTTCACTTATTAAAGAATTAATATTAGAAAAGAAAAGTTAGAAAATATACAAAATTCAATTATGCAAAAACTAAGATGTACAATAATGTAATCATATTCAGAAAGGTAGTGCGCTCTTATTTGAGAAATATCCGAGAAACTTCTTCTTTTTTTGATTTCAAAATGTTAGAAAAGGCTTAAATACCATCTGATATGTCTATGGAGTTAGAGCATATGATCTATAAATCTATTAGGATTAGTATGATTAGGTTTTTATATAGAAATTCATTTAAGTAAACTTAATTATACTTAATTCATCTAAAGTTATTAAAATTTTACCCCTTTTTTAATAAATAATGCTTGCTGACAATCAATTAATTAAACGGCTTCAAAATGGAACGATTCGAGGAATTATCTTTGATTTTGACGGAACTATCCTCGATATCAGAAAGACGCTTAAGGACGCAATAGAAGAAATATACGAGGAAAAACACATTTCAGCGGACATCGAAAGCACAATACAAGAAATAGGGGCTTTAATGGAGACAATTCAAGGGCTTCCGCTTCCAAAAATCGTATTAGAGTCTTTTAATCTATTTAAATACATAGAATCGCTCAAACCGATAACTTATTTAAAA
>JABCSY010000073.1 GCA_018238625.1 Promethearchaeota archaeon | reverse complement strand
AATTTTAATTCCTGTTCTATTGACGTTAATAGTATTCTTTTTCTTCTTTTTCAAAAAAAGGAAGGAAGATAAAATTTGATAGAAATCCCATATATTTTATGTTTGATATAATTAAAAAAAAAAAGATTTTAAAGATTCAAGAAGAGTAAAAATTAAGTAGTACCTACCTAAAAACGTTTAAATAAGCCATTTTATAAATAGGTATCAATATCAGGAAAAAGGATGACACTATGAAAACATATGTTGATATTAAAAATCTAATTTTTTTACCAAAAATGATCTAACACCTTCCGCTTTAACTTAATTGCTTTTATATTGTTAAATTTCTTTTAATATAAAGTATATATCAATTTCTTTTTGTTTAATTTAAATCAATCTGGTAAAACTGTATCAGATCAAATTTCAATAAAGATGTTTTAATTATATTTTGAAACTAAAATTCCATACTGATCGTTCTATTGTATCAATTTTAGAATAAATCATAAGAATTTTAAAATAAACGAATTTGTTTTTATCCAAGGAAGATAAAATTTGATTTTGATAAAATGTTGTTTTATTCTTATCTTTTTTTAAGTAAGACAAATTTTATAATGAGCAAAGAACTTAAAGCTGCAACGTATATAATGCTCCAAAGAACGATGTAACTTTCTATATTAAGATACCAGATTGGGTTTTTCAGATCGTTAAATGTGTGTACTTCGTTAGTCATAACAAAAGCCGTCCCTAAGCACCAGAGTTGACTGAATCTTTCGATACTATCGATTGTATAGACCATAACAGGGATATTACTTGAATAAAACGATCTATATAATTCATTAGAGTATTCATCTCCTGTTTTGATAATTGTATAATTATATTCAGATGTTTCGAATTCTTCTAAGGAAGGATTAGATCTCATATCCATGCCTAATAAAACATCAGTGGCATTTTTTTGATTGATCAAATCAATCCATTCAGCGTCGCTCGTGAAAATCATAACTCTTGTCAAATTAATTCCTGATTCGAGTGTTTCGTTCAAAATTGTTTCAAAATAAACATCCTTATAGAGATGGCTGGATGATGGTGATTTAATATCAAAATCTATTAAAAAGTCATTATCTCTCGTAAAATTTAAGATTTCTTCAAATGTAGGAATTTGTAACCCTCTGTAATTGTCTCCGTCTTCTTTTGAAACACGTCCAAAAGTTAAAGCACCATATGGATCTTTATCCGCAAACCAACTACCAGCGTCTAATTGTCTGAGTTCAGAAAGCGTGAACGTTTCAGCGAGATCGTTCTTACGATTTGGAAAAATATCCTCTACATTAGTGGTTCGAGTGAGAGTATCGTCATGCATCAAAATTAATTCTCCGTCAACAGAAATTCTTATATCGACTTCCCAACCTACAGCTCCGCGTTCTACTGCTAATTCTCCAGCTACAATAGTGTTTTCGGGGGCTAAATGCGATGCGCCTCTATGCGCTATAATGTTGGGTTTGGGTGGAAGATCACCAGAAATCACATTTGAGGGGATAAACAATAGTGGAGATGCGAAAGCAAAAAAATATCCAGTAATTAAAAGACCTAAAATAACTTTTGATTTTATTTCTACATTTAATATCCTATTTGATAAATGATTTTTCCACTGTGGGATTGATTTTATCAAAGGATATAAGCCCAAAATAAGTAAGAGCGAAAGTGGTATTGTTAAAAATATACTATAAAATTCAATAACTTGAGGAATTAATCGGGAGTATTGTTCTAATTCTAACAATAATAGTGCGAATAAACTTGAATATATGAACATTAGAACTAATGGTAAAATTTTGTTTAGGATACAAGGTTTAATTTCGTTATGTTTTTTAATATTCCTAAGATGCACATGAAGAATCGCGGCTCCATAAATTAGCGGAAGTAGTACGATCACAATAATTATAAATACGAGGTTTATATCAAAATTAACATAATCAGAAACAATTATATTAATATCCCCCCAATATACGTGAAAAATAAGCATTATTAACGTTAAAACAGCCATGTTTATTATTAGTGCCGAATCAAGGAACAACCATTTTTTTCCTTTTCTTCTTAGAAATGAGTTGATATCCATTTTTACCATTTTTTTATTAAACTATGTAATAATACTTCGAACTTTTTGTTAATAAGCATTTTGGTAAAAATTTAATCGTAGTCCTTTATGAAATGTACTTCCTTGGCGTTTCTTTTAAGGTACCCTAAATAGCAGGCTTGATTTAAATGAGCGTAAAACTTTTTTTCAATTATATCTTCTTCTTCAGCATATTCTTTAAATTCCGAAAGAGACATTTTCCCGTCCACACTATAAGTTTTAGCAATTCTTATTAATGTTTTTACGTTATGATTTATATAAATTTTTCTTTCTGTCATTTTCTTATTTTTTACTTTTTGATTTGCTTTTTGATTTCCTTTTAGTTTTAATATAGAAGATTTCAATTTCAATTTATCCAACTCTATTATATCTGAATAAAAAGTTACACCAGAATCTTTAAATTTTTTAAACTCGTTGCTTTTGACGAAATTATCAAGTTCTGAAATGATTTCTTCGATGGAACGATTTGCAAGAAGTTCTTTTTCTCTTTTACGCCGTTCTTTATAATTTTTAATTAAATCAAATTCTGAGATTTTATTAGAAACTGTCTTAAAGCATATCTGTTCTCGGTTAACTACATCACATAAATCCAATTGCTTTGAATCTGATAGCACCGAATTCATAGCCATTTCTTTTCGTTCAGCAGCTTTGTAAAAGGGGATGTCTATAGTCCCTCTAGCTATTAACAAATAGCATCTTCCAGGGGCGTGACGTCCGGTTCTACCTCGTCTTTGAATTAACCTTATCTCAGAAGGTACGGGCTCGTAAAAAATAATAGCGTCGACATTTGGTATATCAAGTCCTTCTTCTGCGACACTTGTTGCCACAAGAACGTCTATCTCACCAGCTTTAAATTGTTTTATTATTTCTCCTTGCTGATATTGTGAAAAACCTATATCATTTATCTTGGTTGACTGGCCTATAAATTTTTCTACGCTCAATCGAGTTCCAAAGCGTTCCTTCAGCTTTCCTTTCAATAATTCTGCCATTTCGCGGTACTGAGTAAAAATGATGATTTTATTATTACGAAATTCTTCGGTTTCTTCAGTTATAATTGAAAATAACTTTTCAATTTTAGGATGTAAGTAATTATCACGGTTGTCCTGCTCAAAAATGTTTTTAATGAACTTATAGTGGTCGGAATTAATAATTCTCTTAGCTGAAAGAATGTCATGGCCAGATTTATATTCTATTTTTTCTAAAAAAGTTTCAAATAACGAGATATTTTGAGATTCTAGCAAATCTTTCCCATGTAGTAAAGAAATACAGCTTGAACTGTAAGAATAAATCGATTCGATATTGAGCGAATTCTCTTTTACTAAATCTATAATTCGTGGAGATTGAAAATAAAGAGCGTTTTGGTACTCTTCTTCTGATAACTCGGGTAAATAGCCATTATTATACCTAAGAGAGAGCGTTAAATCTCGAGATATTCCTAAGAAATCCAACTTAGAATAATAGCGCTTATTGGGTGGAATTAATTTTTTTTCGATAAAGAATCTCAGAAATTTTTCAAATAAGTTATACCAAATCGCACTTAACTCTAAAACTTTAATAGGCAAATCGACAAATTCTAAATACATGTCAATATCGTAAATGTACTGTTTTACGTCTTTATCTTCGTAGGTTTTAAATATAACATTCTCAATAAACAAATTATCGCACAATTGTTGAATGTGATGATAGCTTTTTCCGGGAGATGCAGTTAGCCCTAAAACCAGCGGATCTTTACAAGTATTAAGATATTCGTTTGAAATAAAACAATAGGCGTAATTACCTCTCGTTCTGTGTGCTTCGTCGAAGATTATTAGAGAAACTTGTTTTAAGTCGTATCTCCCTCTTTCTACATCGTTCTTTATTACTTGAGGTGTTGATACTATAATTTTAGAGTTGTTAAAAAGTACAATTCTCTTTTCTGGCGAAATCTTGCCTGTAAATGAAGTAATTAAATTAGAATCAATATTTAAAAAGTCCTCACATGAAGCTTTATGTTGCGAAACTAAAGGTCTAGTTGGGGCAAGAATAATGACTTTTGATTTTGAATATTTTTCCAGAGCTTTACCTATAAGTAAAATCCCTATAATTGTTTTTCCTAAGCCAGTTGGTAATACTACTAGCGAATTTCTTCCTATACATTTTTTAATAATATTACTTTGGTATTGTCGATAAAATACTCTATTCTTTTTTAAGAAAGGTTCGTTAAAATATCCAAATGCTTCACTTTGCAATATAAAGAAATTTGGAAACCAGTACTTTTTAATGCTAGCCCTCTGAAAAATTTCTGATAGTTTTTTCAGATCTAAATCAGTTGTTTATTTTTTTAACTAAAAATAACACTAACTCCTAAATAAAAAAAAATTAGTTTAATAGAATTAGAATTAAAGTCCCATTTCTATTAATTTTTTATTATTACCTATAGCAACTTCTCTTGTTATAGTATTCAATTTTAAGAAGACTAGCGCACCAATTAACTGAATCATAGCTGGAATTATTGATATTTGTAATCTTAGCCCTAATTTGGCAGCATCACTATGTATTGCTGCTGCTGGGTTATAACCACTGATACCTGCTACTACTGCAAAAATTATGGTTTGCCATAAAACCCCTGTTGCAGAAAAAAATCGCATTACTCCCAGATAGGAACTTTCCTCGCGTTTCCCTGATTTTACAGTAGCATTATCAATCGCTTCAGAATATACTGCATTAAAAACTACAGCTTGCCCACTATTACCTATACCTGCTAAGCCAGCAAATATTAATGTCGTAGGGAGATCAGTTGAAAAAGTGAAAAGGGCGGCAGCAGCAAAACAAGTTATTAAAGCCCAAAAGTATGTTTTCCTAGCCCCTAATTTTTTTGATATTTTTATCCAAACAGGTATAAAAAGGAAATTTACACTAAGAAGTGCAAGTGATGGTAAAGCAGCGGCTCCAATAGGTAAACCTAAGGCATCAACCATGTAGAAATCAATCCCCACCGTTAAACAAGTTATACCTACAACCCAGAAAACATAACCAAAGATATACCCAACCCAATTCCTATCCTTCAAGGCCCGAACTATTATTTCCATTAAGGGAGATGAGCTCTTTCCTTCTCCATCCAATGTTGTTCGTAATTCTTTCATTTCAGCAGGTTCTCGGATAGCAAAGCTATAAGGTACAGTTAATACTAAACAAACTACAACCATTATTGTTGTTGTTAACATATAAGCCATCGGTTCATCTTGGCCACCAAACATTCCAAGCATTATTGGTATTAGTATAGATCCAATTAACGTACCTATTGCACCTAAAGCAGATAAAATTGATCCCAATTTTACTCTTTGTTTTTCATCTCGAAAAAGATCAACGATTAGCCCATGAGAACTTAATTCCAAGATAGTTTGGAATTGATCCCAAATACAAATTGCGATTATTAACCATATTATAGCAAATGTAGGGTTTCCTACGATAGGCAAGAAAAGTAAAATAAGAGATAATAAAGCTCCAACTTGTCCAATCAGAATAAAAGGATATCGTTTTCCATGTTTTGAGGTAAAACGCTTAGATTTATCTAGAAAATAACCTGTAACCGGATCGTTAATTGCATCCCAAATTACCCATACTCCTATAATTACAATAATCATTGACACTGGTACACCCAGCGCCATAGTAGCAAATAGCTGCATTTTTCCTCGTACTATCCACATAAAAGTGCCGATTATGCCACCTATTCCAAAAATTGCCATTTTTTTATTACTATAGGGTTCATATTTCGTGGATTCTTCAGATTCTGTCATAATATTTTCCTTCAAATTCAATTTTTTTTAATAATTTTTTGATTCAAGAAATTAAGTTAAAACTGATAACTTAATTAAGTTATAATATATAACTTATATTTAAAGATTAACATTTTTTACAAAAACTTTAGATGTGAAAGACATTGGCGTAAAAATATGATCTTTATAATGTTTAAATGTGGATTAAACATAGTAACATGGATTAGAGAATTTTAATGAGAAAATAAATTGAATTAAAAATATGAGAACTTCGAGAGCTAGATCATCAGAAAAAAAAGCTATTCAATATGAAAAAATTCTAGATGTAGGATCTGAAATGTTTGTTAAACAAGGTCCTTATAAATTCAGTATGCGATCATTAGTAAAACATTTGAATATGTCCCAAGCAAATCTATATCATTATGTCCAGAGTAAAAGAGAACTTTGGATTGCTATTCGGATAAGATATTATAATCAGTATAAAGCAGGATTAGATATAATTATAAATGAAAATCAAGGAAATTATAGAATTCTTTGTTACAAAATAGTAGAATTCTTCTTAGAATTTGCAAGTGTCGATTTTAATCGATTTGCAATGATGTATTTAGTTTCTGCCCCATCATCCAAACGGATAGGACCTCTCGAACAAGCCTATAAGCCTTTTTTTATAATAGAATATTTATTGAAAATTATGAAACAAGCACTAAGCGCTGGAAATGCAAAAGACTCTGATGCTATTAGATATCTTTATTATTTATATGGAATTGTCGTAGGAGTAGCGAAAGTAGAAGCAGATCTCAAATTGCACACAAAAATTACGGAACCTATTATAATAGAAGAAGAAAAATTGTTTGCTGATGAATATAGAAAATTCGTCCTTAGAGAATTAAGAGATTTAATAAATAAAATTATTCCATAAATTTCTACCGCCCGACAAGAATGATACACTTTCTTTCGTGCATTCTTCTCAGTGGTAATGCCAGTAGGCGTATTCTTTCATATGTTTATTAAAATATGTTTAATCTGAATGAATACTTTAATTTTTTGCGATTAAAATTTACTTAACTTTTTTTAAATAGACTTTTTCTTTATTTTAGTTTGGATGAAATCTTTATCTTTATTTATGAAGTGAAACCATGCATTTCGAGACATAAGGCAATAATCTCTATTACCTAAATCCTTAAGAAGCTCAATTCGTAACTTTCGCGCTTCAATATTTTCAGGATCGGATTGGATCAGCAAGTCCAAGACTTGAAGGCCAAGCTGTGCTTGTCCTTGATTGAGAAGTTGTTTTGCTCTGTTTATAATTTTATTTGAGTCACCAATAAGCTCGAAGATTTCAGCACAGACTTCCCTTTCAGGTCTAGGTAAGAGATGAGCTGGGTTATGATCAAAATAACCATGATACCAGCGGTAAACATTATAAACGAAAAACTCAGGTCTAGAGTAAGCTAATTTAAGATAAGGACTTTTTTTGAGGTGATCTGGGATTTTTACAGCATGGATCATTTCCGAAATGTGCATATCTTGATTGATATATTTTACAACTTGATCATGCATCGACCGAATAACCTCGATATTTGCATCCAAAGCCTTTAAAACTCTTTTACCTCTATATATAACCGCTGCACCGCTACAAAAAACGTAATTTGGTTCTATAGTTCGAATCTCTTCTAAAGCATTTATCCAATCTAGGGCGAAACGAGTAGGTTTCCATGGATTACCAATATTTGGGAAATATCCAATCATCAAATCACCTATAAAAACCGCATTTAGCTCTGGAACATAGATCCAGCAAGCATCATCGGTTTCAGCACGAGCTGTGTGAAGCTCGAAGGTTTTATCTCCAAGAGAGATAGTCATCTCCCCTAAAAATGTCTTAGTCGGATAAATATATTTTCTAGTGCTTTTAATCTCAGGTATATTGAATTGTTGAGCCAATATTCTAGCTCTATGTGGAGCCAACATTTTGTACTTATCCAATCGGTCTGGAAGATACTTATTGGCAATAATTTCTGGTTGGTCAGCTATGAAGGCTTCAGCCCCACCCACATGATCATTGTGTCCATGAGTATAAATAATGTATTTAATCATGCCATCGATTTTTTTAAATACCTTCTTAGCAGCGGGTACATTGAGTAAAGTATCAATTAATAAAACACCATCATCTGTATCTACCCAAGCGCAACCAGCAATTGGTAAAGTAGCAGTATGCACATCTTTCAAAGGATGCTTGAATTTAACTTCCAGAGATGTTAGAACATCAAATGGGCTAATATCCTTAATCTTTTTAGGCGTTGCTTTATTCGAATTTTCTGACATAGGTATTATTCATTTTTAATTTTTTTGGGTATAATGCCTTTTAGGTATTATACTTTATTAGCGTTTTTAGCAATTGCATCTACAATTTGAGGCCAAGCTTCAAGTGCTAAAGAATGGCCCATGCCCTCAATGATTATCAATTCCGCTCCAGGGATAGATTCTGCTGTTTCTTTACCACCTTCAACAGGAACTAAAGGATCATCGCTTCCATGAATTACAAGTGTAGGAACTTTTATTGATCCAAGTTTTGGTTTACGGTTTCTATCAGCTAATATTGCAACCATTTGTCGCGCCATTCCTTGTGGATAAAATGAACGGTCGTATGAGGCTGCGGCAAGTTCGCGCGCTTTATCTTCATGATAAGGAAAGCCAGATCCATAAATAATACGCTTGCGTTTCACTGATTCCTTAATATAAGCCTCGCGCTCTGTGGGCACAGGTTTTAATATTACTTGCATAACTTCTGGCTTAGCTTGAGGAAGATTAGGATTTCCTGTTGTACTCATTATTGAAGTTAGGCTCAGAACGCGGGTTGGATGGCGGAATGCAATTGTCTGAACAATCATCCCTCCCATCGATGTACCGCAAATATGAGCTTTTTCGATGTTAAGGACATCTAATAGCCCAACAGCATCATCAGCCATATCTTCTACAGTATAAGGTGCTGATATAGTTTCTCCTCGCTGGAGGGCCATAACATCATTCATAATATTTGGTACGCCAGCTTCTTCAAATTTAGTAGATAATCCTACATCTCGATTATCGAATCGAATTACGTAGAATCCTTTATCTACTAGCATCATACAAAACTCCTCAAGATAAGCAATCATCTGAGCGCCTAAACCCATTACCAAAAGTAAAGGTTTTGATGAGGAATCTCCAAATGTATCATACTCTATTTCAATATTGTTAACTTTCGCTTTAGGCATTATTAAAAACTTAATTGTTTTATTTTTATTTCTATAAAATTATTCTTAAAAAATCTTTATTATTTTTATACTTAATTGCCCATTCGTAGAAACTCAAACACCAGACGCCCAATTAGAAATAATGATTGGTTTTACAATTATCCCCGCGGTACTTATTTTACTCGCTACTCTTGTTATAAAATTTTTCCCTTTAAGCGGTCCTAAATGGAAAGAACAGAGAATGGAGCTACAATAAATTCACGCGGAAAAAGAAAAAACGTATTTAGAGTGTCTAAAACAAGAAAGTAAGATTTAAGAAGAAACTATTTCTAATTATTATTTTTTTTTTAACTTTCAAACTGAGGGAGCCATTCTTTTTCGGCATCAAACATATCATCGACCATTTCTCTAATTTCTTTTGGAGAACACACGCTTGCTGTATTAGGATCGAGTAATACTGCGTGATAAATTTTTTCTCGATCTAATTCAAGAGCGCCTTCAACTGCCGCTTTTTGGACCATGACATTTGATATACACAACGCTTGACAGATAGTAGGCAATTTTATTCCTCCCTGTGGATGTATTCCATGATAATCAGCAAACACAGGTACCTCGACACAGCAATCTTTTGGTAAATTTGTTATTAGAGCGCCTTCTTTGTTAATTACATTACCATTAAACCTAAAAGGTTTATTCGTTTCTATTGCGTTTATAATGTGTGAAGCGTATTCATCGGTGGGGGCTTTTTTTAATTTAAGGTTTTTTTTTTTAATTCGTCTAATTAGACGTTTTTCTATTTTATCCGCTTCAATGCTATCAAATCTTAATACCTCTCCGTGTATTAGACTGTTATGGAAAGTTTCAGCACCTTTATATTGTTCGAGCAAACCTTTCCTTTTTCTGTAATATGGTAAGTATTCACTTAGATGACCTGAGGATTCAGTCATAAAATATCCCGTAGCGTCCATCATATCCCAACGGATTTTTTCACTTCCAACAATTTCAGGGTTGTTTTTGTAGGCTTCATTCAATAGCGGATATATGTTTTTCCAAGTTTTATTTGAATCAATAGGGTTTTTGTAGCATGCATTCAAGAACCAAGCCATATGGTTGATTCCCACACATAAATAACTGAAATCTACGCGTTTAACACCTATCCAATGTCGTAATAGAGCTGCAGTCCCTTGTACGCCATGACATAAACCTACAGTTGAATCTGGATAAATGGAATTAGAATACCAAGTATTCATTGCCATTGGATTAGCATAGTTAAGTAATAAGGGTTTTAATTCAGAATTATATCCAACTTCTTTGATTAATTCAACTATTTTCTTAAGTGCTGTGGATTGACGTAAAAATCGAAATATTCCTCCTGGACCGAGAGTATCCCCTACGCACTGAGTGACGCCGTACTTAAATGGGATTTCTATGTCGTGCTTAAAAGCATCTAATCCACCCACGTGAATAGCACTGATTAAATATTTAGCGTTAGTGATAGATTTCTTTAGATCAGTTGTCTTCTCAAACGATACGCCCTCCAACTTTTCTGGATTTGATTCCTTATACTTTAGCATTAATTTATACATTAAATCTAAACGAGTCGGATCGATATCTTCGAGACAAATTAGAGTATCTTCTCTTAGAGCAGGATGTGCAAGGATGTCAGTTAGGATATTTTGTCCAAATACGATACTTCCCGCTCCGATCATAGTAATTTTCAGATTTTTCACCAATAAAAAATTAAATTGAAATTTTCAATATTTAAGATAATAATAATTTAGCTAACAAATTATAATTTATTTGTTGGGTAAAACTTTATCTCTTTCTTACCTTCAATTCGTTTTATAACATTTTGTTCTTCAAGCATCTTTAACGTAAGGCACACCCATCCACGAGCGATTTCGGTTCGCATTTTCTTTTTATTTGGATACAATTTTTGAATGATCTCATCGGGAGATGTCCCATTTTCAGTAAAATCTTTAACAATATCTAGTACTTGCTTGGTCCGATCCTTTCTATGCTTTAATATCTCAATAGTTCGCTCTATTGGGTTGTTTATAAGGGCTCCATGAGCGGCTAATATAATTTTAAGGTTTGGTAATTTCTGAATCGTCTCAACAGATTCAATATAATCGTTTATGTTGCAATTTGGAGGACCAAGCCAAGTAGTCTTTGATAAAACATTATCTCCAGAAAGTAGAATCCCCTTTTTTTCGTTGTACAAAGAAATATGGTCTACGGCATGACCTGGCGATGGAAACACCTTCCAATCCTCACCGTTTATTGAAATTTCAGTATTTTCTTTAATAATTTTATCAGGTTTGGCGATAAAAGAAAGGCCATATATTCGTTTAAAAAAAAAGCTAAACATAAGTTTTTCTAAGAAGCTCCTTATTCTGTACCGAAACCCTTTTTGTATGATTAGATAATCTTCATAACTATCTGAGTTAAACGATTTCATAAAACTTTTTTTGTTCTTTATAATATCAGCTGTTTTCTTTGTTAGGACAATTTTAACTCCAAGTGAATTTCTTATCTTTTTTAACCCTGCAAAATGATCAGGGTGGCCATGAGACACAAGAATTCGCGTTATTTTAAATTCTTCTTTGTTATCTCTATACAACTGTTCTATTTTGTTAATTTCTTTAATAAAGAATTTTACAACCTTTTTATTACCAAAACCAGCGTCAAAGATTAATCCATCAGGACCTGCTATAACAAAAATGTTTTCTGAAGGCTTAATTCGCTCGAAACCACTTTTCTCTTTAATCAAAAATATACCGGGAATTACTTCTTCCATGATAAATAATCATTTGAATAAATAAACGAATCTAAAAAAAGATTTGGTATATAATTGGTTGATATAAAAAGAACATTTCCGATAGTATCAAAGAAATTAAGTTTGTTCACTTATTTCTTCTCTAACATTATCGTGTGTAAAAATTTTGGGTTTAATATTTGGTTCGGAGGCTTTTACAATTGGGTTCTCGCTGGAGATATAAATGTCCTTCATTAGTTCCTCTGGGTTCCTTAGTTCGTCAGATATAACTTTACTTGTAATTCCTTGGGTGTATAGCATGCCCAATCCACCTAAAACACCTTGTTTGATTAATTTACCCATACATGAAAGCATCCAATTAAATTTTCCAAACGGATTCATATACTCTTTTGCTCTTCTTATGATCCAACTTCTTAAGTAGAAAGCGGCGTAACCTTCAGCAACTAATTGAAGGAAATCTTTAGACGATAATTCCTCAGTTCTCATCATTGGATGGAACAAATCGTAAAATTTATAATTATGAGCAGTTATCATGCCCTTTTCTTTCACTTCGTCGTAAAAATCGGTCCCAGGAAAAGCGGTAATCGGTGTAAACTGAACAACATCTAAATCTAAATCAATCGCATACTGGATATTCTGCCGAACCATCCGTTTTGTTTCTCCCGGGAAGCCAATAATAACGCCTCCAAAGATGGATATGCCTTTATCTCGTAGGCTTTTTACCACTTTTTGAACCATAGCGGGCGTTGTGTTTTTCTTATTCATAGCATCTAAACTTTGTTGATGTACTGATTCAATACCTAGAAATACTTGCTTAAATCCAGCTTTATAAAGTTTTTCGATTAATATAGGGTTTCTATACAAAGTATCAACCCGAGATTGGCAGGAAAAGTGCATCTTATTTGGGACACCCGACTTTATAATTGTATCTAAAATTTTATGCGTTCGTTTTGCGTTTATGGTAAAATTATCTTCGCAAAAGAATATAAAATCGTTTTTCCAATCTACGTCGTAAATCTCTTGCATAATTCGTGTAATTGATTTAGTTCTGTAAGTAATATTTTGATTCGAATTTCGCCACATCTTAATTATGCAACAAAACTTGCAATTGTGTGGACAACCTCGAGAAGTTTCAACTTGCTGAGTTGTTGTTCCTAAATAAGTGTAAAGTTTTCCTTTTAAAAGATCTCTACGAGGCAACGGAAAATTATCTAAATTACATTCCAACTGTCGCTCATTATTGTGGATTATTTTACCGTCTTTATTCAAGTACGATATTCCGTCAATTTCTTTTATCGAAACATTGTTTTTGTTGCCATCGATATAATCAATAATCTCTTTAAAGGTATGTTCTCCTTCACCACGAACGGTAAAATCTACGTAATCGTGCTTAGCTACGAATTCAGGTACTAGTGTAGGATGATATCCCCCTATAATTGTGGTGCATCCTTGTTCTTTAGCCATTTTTGCAACCTCCAATGCTGAATAGATTTGAGGCGTCATGCTTGTAATAGCTACTACATCGTAACGATTTAATTCGCTACGAAATTGCTTTTCTCGATATTTATCTACCTTAAAATCAAACAATTTTGCCTCGTGCTCTGGTACCATAGCAGCGATCGAAATTAAGCTTAAGGGAGAACCCGTAATTATTGCGTCTAACCCCGACTGTAAACGAGCCGGATTTACAT
Organism: Promethearchaeota archaeon; assembly: GCA_018238625.1. Lineage (GTDB taxonomy): Archaea > Asgardarchaeota > Lokiarchaeia > Sigyniarchaeales > SOKP01 > SOKP01. Next base: position 6,655 of record JABCSY010000073.1, on the reverse strand, counting down.
ATAATATCTTCATTTTTAGCCTGAATGTTTTTTATTTTTAAAAATTGAGCCTAACTTTGCAATTCCGAAAAAGATAGACTACAAATCATTTAGTTAATAACTTAAAAGAAAATATGATATTTAAGTTTGTTGATTCTACATAGTTTTTGTTTATTCAATATAGCGGTTTAAAAGCCTTAACTCGATGCCTACGGTCAATATTCCATCACATTTTTAGTTGATAATCTTGTCTTTGTGCGCTTTAGATAAGTTGTTTGCGTAATTCAGCATTTTTCAATATAGTGATTTTTTCTTTTTCTTTTTCTTTCCTAATTTTTCTTATGATTATATATAATGTTAATGATTATGAAATGTTATGGTATTCTCTAAATCAATATTTGATATTATAAAGCAGCGAACTTCTTGGAGGACTTATTCTAAACGGTTACTTGAAGATCAAGTAAAGGAAAAGTTGCTAGAAATATTAAAATTGCGTAATTTTAAAAGTCCGTTTAGCGAGGTTGCTGGGAATTGCCGATTTAATTTAATAGGTATGCCAGAATTTGATCCGGATGAAAAAAAAAAGTTGGGTACTTATGGATTGATAAAGGGTGCCCAAGAATTTATTGTTGGAGCAGTTGAAAAATCTGAAAAGTCTGATTATGCCCGGGAAAATTATGGTTATCTTTTAGAAGCTATTATTTTATCAGCAACTGATATGAATTTAGGTACATGTTGGTTAGGAGGTTTTTTTAATCAAAGTCTTTTTTCTAAAAAAGTTGAATGCGGACCTGACGAAGTTGTACCCGCAATTACACCTGTAGGGTACGCCGCAGAAACAAGAAGAGCAAAAGAAAAAGTAATTCGTTCGTTCGTAAAAGCTAACGCAAGATATCCATGGGATCAGCTTTTTTTTGAACGAGATTTCTCTACTACTCTTTCTCAAGAAAATATTGGTAAATACGCAACTTTACTAGAAATGGTTCGTCTTGGTCCATCTGCGGGTAATAAGCAACCATGGAGAATAATAAAAGAGCTGGATGCTGATAATTTTCATTTTTACGTAAGGTTCTCAAAAGATAAGAAAGGTTCGATTTATAACAATTTTGTAGGTCTCGATATTGGGATTGCTGTATGTCACTTTGATCTGAGTGCGAAAGAAGTCGGAATGGGTGGAAAGTGGGCGTTCTCAGAACCAGATATTGAGAACCCCGAAGAATTGAAATATGTAATATCGTGGAATGGTACTTAACCTTCTAACTTATATACTTTTTTTAAAGAGAGAAAGATTTTTTAATATTTCAGATCGTGAAACACTCATTTCACGGGATTCCTTACATACCAGGGTAATATCAGAATATTACGATTTAATAATCTTAATTAGTATTAAAGCGGAGAGAAATTAAAATTGATTAATTTTTTATAATTTAACATAATAATAGGTATTAAAATCTTGCTGATCACCCTTTAACTCTAATTTATACGACAATTTCAGAATCTTCTCAAAATCATTCAGCGGGTATTTAAAAGATATGACGACTACTCCTGGTTTTGCTGTTAAAAACACGTGATTTAATAATTTTTGCATTGTAGGCAAGGAATAAATATATACAAAATTATATTTTTCTAAAGAAATATTAAAAAAATCTTCTTGTCTTAATTTAATCTTGCGAAATAACTTTCTCTTATATTTCTTTTCTTTTTTTAACTTCTTTATTTTTTGTCTTGCTTCAATAATTAAATTCTCATTGATTTCAATGCCAAATGACTTTATTCCATAATTTAAAACAGAATAGATGATTATTTGACCATTCCCCGCCCCCAAATCTACAAGTTTTTGGTTAGAGTTTCTCGTTAAACCAAATTTAACTTGAAGAATATGAAATATTTCTTCCAGTAGATGCCTTGGTGTTGCTAAAAAAGGTAATTGAAGTTGTGAAAGAAAATTCTCTCTATTCATTTTTAACATGTGAAATTTAGCAGATTAACTAAGAATTTTGTTTGAGTTAATATAATTTTATTATTACTTTTTTAAATTAAAATTTAAGCTAAAAAAGAAGCAATTTGTACAAAATGAAAAATTCTAATTCTCCTATTCTTAATACTCTTAAGTGTTACAAACCCCTAAGATTTGAGAAGCTTTAAAAACCAAATTTAATGATTTTAAATATTCAAAATTTGAATAAAAATACTTATCTTTTTGATATGGCAAATATATTAGTGACTGGCGGTACGGGATTTATTGGCATTCCATTGGTAAAAAAACTACAGCAATTAGGACATGACTTAAAACTTTTAGTAAGGGAGAGTAGTAACACAGCTCCTTTTAAAGATCTTAGTAATATTGAATATATTACTGGTGATATTCAAGATATCAGTAGTTTGGAAAAGGCTGTAGACAATATTGATATTATATACCATCTTGCAGCGTATGTTCCAATTTGGGCAAAGAAGAAATCTCTTTATCATGATGTGAATGTTATAGGAACTGAAAACATTGCTAGTCTCGCAATGAAGAATAACATAAAATTTAACTACGTAAGTTCTTTTACTGCTATTGGCCCAACGACCCCAGAGCCCGTAGACGAAACCTATGAAAAGGAAAACTTTTCTATGGAATACGAAAAATCAAAGTTCCTTGCAAAATGGAAAGTTAAAGAATATATAGGTAAAGGGTTAAATGCGACAATTTTCTATCCTGGTATTGTCTATGGTCCAGGTGATTTCAACATTTTTGGTCAAATGCTTTATGATATCACGAGAGGAAAATTCTTAGGGTGTCCTGGAAAAGGAGATTCGATAGCAACTTATTCTTATATTAACGATATTGTTGATGGAATGGTAAATGTAATTGATAAAGATGATGTGCGCGGTGAAGATTTCATACTTGGAGGAGAAAATGTATCCTTTGGAGATTATCTCAATTTAATTGCTGAAATTGCGGAAACTAAAAAGCCTAGACATTTCCCAATGTCGGGCGCCATGTTATACGCTTGGATGTGTGAAATTAGAGCAAAAATTAGCGGGAAAATACCTTATATTACGCGCCCTACTGTTTCCGCTATTAAAATTCATAGGTCTTACTCCTCAAAAAAAGCCATTGAAAAAATAGGTTACAAAATAACGCCTTTAAGAGAAGGTTTAATAAAAACCATTGAATGGTATAAAGATTTTATTGAAAAAGAAAAATTGTAAGAATGATAAAAAATGGTTGAAAAAGAATTATTAAGTCAAATTACTGATATTAATGAATATAAGACGGAAATAGCGAAAAATTATACAGCATTTCTGGCACAATACCCTGAGATTTTTTCTGATTTAGTTCATGGATCAAACTTTGATTTTGCAATTTATGATTCATTTGGAGCATATGACGATGAATCTCCTGTAGATATTTTTAATGTATTATGTAATGGGCATGGGATCGAAATAAAGCCAGGGAATGCGGTTAATCCTGATTTGGAATTAGCGCTCTCGAGCAAGGCTATTGAAAAATTAATCCAAACAAAAACGAAAGTGGAATATACAAAGCTTTTTGGATATTTTTACAATGAACCAGACGAGGAAAAAGGATGGATTGATTTTGTTTTGCACAAGAGGACGCAAACCTTAATTGATATGGGCTATGGAAAATTTGCTCAAACTGCTGGTATTCTCGAAGATGAGAATTAAGCTTAATAATATTACGTAATAATTTTTTTTTAAGGTAAATTTTAAAGTTGGAATAATACTAAAATATAAAGGTAAAATGGAAATATGTCAAAAGTAAAAGAATTAATAATCAAGAATAAATATACGGGTGAAGTTATAAGAACTATCCCTGCTGACACACCGGAAACAGTTCAAGCAAAAATAAAAAAAGTACATAAAAATCAACATTTATTAAGAGAAATGGATTTTTTTGAGCGAGCCCAAATTCTTTCAAAATTTGCAGCCAAACTCCGGTTTAAAAAAAATCAATTAAAGGATCTTATTGTAGCAGAAGGTGGACTTCCGATCAAATATTCGGAATGGGAACTCAATATCGTTCTAACGGGATTCAAATTTTGCGATTGGTATTATCAATTTATTGAAGACAAACCATTAACTGGTATTGATGGAGAGAAAAATGTAATAATAAAAAATATCCCCCATGGATTATCTGCTTGTATTTCTCCCCGTAACACACCTATTAGCCTTCCCCTTTATCAGATGGGCGCTAATTATTTAGTAGGAAATGGTGCGATTGTTAAACCATCTACCGCATGCCCCTTAACCATGTTAGAGGCTTATTCCACCATGAAAGATATGGATTTTCCGGGGTTAGATGCATTAGATTTGGTTATAGCTCCTGGAGAATGGGCCGTAGATGAATTTCTTAATTCTCAGTTAGTCAAGATTATAATGACGGTTACCTCTTCGCATACAGCAAAAGATATTCTTGTGAGATATGGAAGGATGCTGAAAAAAACTGCAGATAAATCAATGGGGGTCACAATGTATACTCAACCTTTCAAACAATTCTTCTTCGAGTGCGCAGGAAACGATGCTGGAATAGTAATGAATGACGTTAATTTAGAGCATGTAGCAAAATGGAATGCCGTAGCCAGCTATACTAACAGCGGGCAGCAATGCTTCTCAATGAAGCGTATTATAGTCCACCAAGATATATATGATGAATATATAGAATGTCTAATAAGAGAAATTGAGAAACTAAAATATGGAGACCCTACAGATCCCACCGTTGATATTGGGCCATTAGGAAGTCGACGTATACTAATGATGATGGAAGTGATGATAGCTGACGCTAAAGAATATGGTGTTAAAATCTATACCGGAGCAGACAAAATCGATACTGGCGAGGATTATGGATTGTTTTACAAACCAACTCTGGTTGAAATTAAACCAGAATTGTGTGAAGATTTAACAAAAGCGCCGTTTTTGTGGAGAGAAGAAGCTTTTGGACCTGTCCGTTCTATTACTAAAGCCAAAGATATGAAAGACGCAATTAGATTAGCAAATGCGAGTAATTATGGTATGAGAGCAGTAGTTTACACTTCTAATTTGAACAATATTGAGGTTTTTAAGAATCAATTAGAAGCTGCAAATATTTACATTAACGCAAAACCAATGTTGGTTGATATCACCGTTTCATTAGGGGGAATAAAGGATTCTGCTTATCCCGCAGGTTGTAAATATTACCCACAAGAGTTAGTTTATGGAAAATACATTTACGATGGCACTCATAAGAATCTATCCAATATCAAATAATCAAAATTAGTGGTTTTAATTTGGATTCTGAAGAATTATACGCAAAATTAGAAACATTTTTTCCAAATAAATTAGATTTAATGAGACATCTACACGTGAATGCCTGCTGGGAGTATTTTATCACTGAAAATTCCACTGGGGATACCACTTTCAAATTACACTATTATTTATTTAAAAAGAATGAAAATAGCTTAGAGATGACAAAACAGGTGCCTAATATTAAACCAGATTTAATTTTATATTTCACAGAAAAAGCTATTTTATATTTGATTGAAGGGATTTCAAGCGCAGAGGAATATTACGCTCGTTATCATAAAGCGATGGATAATCCTCAGCCAGGTATTGAAGTGGACAATAAAGTAAATAAACCTAGGCTAAAGCTTTGGCAGATTGGATATAAAAAATGGCAAAAAGACTTTAAATTTTGACTTAGCAGGGTTAATTCCTGTAAAACTTTTGGACCTTACATTTTGAATTAAAAATTCCTTAGATTGAAATTTTTATAAATTTTTTAAAAAAAGAATATCGTATTATGATTATGTTAAATAGAAGTAGTTCTAATTTTTTTCTTTTTCAAAGAAATGAATATTATAGCAATAATAGCCACAAACGAAAATCCTATAAAATAGGTGCCAAAAGGAATAATCCTAAACGTTCCTTCCAGTCTTACTATAACTTGGTTAAGATCATCGTAATGAGTTTCAATTGCAAGAATTCCTCTAGTATCGAATTCTTTTTCCCATAAATAATCCTTTCCAGTATCGCTTCTTGTTTGTTTAAATATCGAATACCCATTTATATAATACTCCGATGGTAAAATGTCACTAACTTCGTCCAAATAATCGTCAATTGGAGTAAGGCAGAATAGATAATCGTCGTAATTTTCGGGGTATTTTCCAATATTAATAGCCCTCACTTCTCCACTCAAACCCCAATCAGTTTTGTAATCCCAAAATTCTACATTTATTCTCCAAAAACTACCAAGATCATGAATTTCTCTAATAATCATTCTTATTTGATCTCCTAACTCAAAATTGGGATCAAATCCAAAGACTTCTCTAAAGTTGCTTAAATCTAATTGAGTTACTTCCCAAATCAATTCAGTTCCCTCGTTAAACCCTATGTTATGTACGGGGTCCTGTGCCTTAACATTGGAATTAAGGCAAAAACCAAATATAAAGAAATTTAATAAAACAATTGCGCAAATAATTTTATGTTTTTGTTTCACTTTACCATCAAAAAGTTTTTACGTAAAATTTTTACAATAGAATAACTTTTAAAATAATTTTAAAAATAAATATTTTCTTTAATTTAAAAATTTGATTTAAGATTTTTGGATCTGTCTAAAATAATCCAAAACTTGAAATTATTTATAATACATCGGTTAAACATTAATTATCAATAACATTATTTATTTTCGATTTAT